>SLDI01000255.1:0-2745 GCA_007125385.1 Phycisphaeraceae bacterium
CACCCGACATCCGCCCCGGCGAGTCAAGCATTATGATTATAACAGATTATTTTATAGTGTCTTACAGCGATTTCTCGCCCGCCGGGCGACGCCCCGGCAGGGGGGTGACCGGGGGTCCAGGACAACGGTTTTTCGTTGCATGGCCTGGCTTTAGGGGTTATGGTTGGCACGGTCGGCAACATCTTTGGAGGGATGAGACCACGATGAACGTGATCAGGCATTTTGCATGGGCGGCCGGTGCCGCGGTGACGATGCTGCTCTCCGGCCAGGCGTCCGCGGCGCTGCTGGCCTATGACGGGTTCGAGAGCTCCGCCGCGCCCGTTGACGTCGACGGCCTGGCGGAGGGTCAGAACTGGGTCGAGGCCGGCACCTACCAGGCCTGGAACAGCGACGCCGGCGCCGGGCAGGTCCAGGTGGTCGAAAAGTCGCTGGCCGCCGCCGGCATCAGCGGCGGCACGCAGGCCGTGCGCGTCACGAACACCGGCTCAGACCTTGACGTGGGCCTGGCCCGGCAATTCGAGTACACCGCCGACGCCCCCGACAACGACACCATCTACCTCAGCTTCCTCATCCAGCTCGAGCCCGGCTTCACGTCCAGCCAGTTCATCAACGTTCACGTCACCGACGATGCCAACGCCTTCGGCAACGCCTCCGATGCGCTGGGCGTGGGCTTCCGCAACGCGGCGGGCAACCCGTTCTTCGCCCGCGTCGGCAGCTCCAGCGACGAGACCGTCAACAGCAGCATCAACGCCGTCGGCGGCGAGACGTTCTTCGTCGTCGGCAAGTTCTCCAAGGACGGCGGCTCGTCGACGTACAACCGCACGGACCTGTTCGTCTTCGACGAGCAGGCCGCGCTGCCCACCGCTGAGCCGGGCGTGACCGCCGCGACGGCGATTGACTCGGCGCCCGGCATCGAGACGCTCAAGTTTGTCAACGTGCGGTTCTTCGGCCTCGGCTCGGAGCACACGCTCTACCTCGACGAGTTCCGCATCGGCACCGACTGGGCGGCGGTGATTCCCGAGCCCGGCACGGCCGCGCTGCTCGGCGCCGGCGTGCTGCTGGCGCTGCGGCGACGTCGGCGACGGTGAGGGCGCCGGGGGTGTTTGAGCCTTGGACGCGGCAACGGCACGCGCTTCGACATGCGGCGATGCGGCGGCGGGGCGTGCGGACGCTTCCCCCCTTCCCGCGAATTGAACATAACATGGATTATAGGACGTTGTATCGGGGCCCAACGCGGCCCCGAGCCGCTTGCGGCTTCGCGAAGCCGACCCATTACCATCGACCACCGGTGTCCGCGAGACCCCTCATCATCGCCCACCACCTCATCTTCACCGCCTACGGCTGGTGGCTACCCAATGACCCGCGCGGCAGCAGCTCACGGACCATTAAGACCGATCTCCTCAACCACCTCGGGCAACTGCACCACGGCCGAAAGCGCGTGCAGCCGGCTTCACATGAAATCCGCCGTTTCTACAACGCTTACGCCTGCTACGCCTGCGCGATCATGCCCGATCACGTCCACGTGCTGGTTCGCAAGCACAAGCACCTGGCCGAGCAGATGATCACCACGCTCCAGGAAGCCAGCCGCTTGCGGCTTCGCGAAGCCGACCTGCGCCCGACCGATCACCCCATCTGGGGCGGCCCCGGCTGGAAAGTGTTCCTCGACCATCCCGACGAGGTCCGCCGCACGATCCGTTACATCGACGAGAACCCACTGAAACATCGGTTGCCCGGGCAGCGATGGTCGTTCGTCACCCCGTACGATGGCTGGCCACTGCATCCGGGTCACAATCCCAACTCCCCGTATGCACGGCGGTTGCGGGTGGCGGGGCGTTATCCGCGATGGGGCCGCGTTGCTGGTCGCACGGTCTCGCGAAGCCGCAAGCGGCTGGGACGCTACCCAACGTCCGATAAACCTGCCACGCGCGTGCGCCCGCCTTCAATGGTCACGCGGCGCTGGGCGATGAGGCGGATGGCCTCGGGGTAGGCGATGCGCTCCTCCGCCTGGACGCGGGCGGCGAGGGTGTCGGCCGTGTCGTCGTCGCGCACCGGGCAGGCCCGCTGCACCAGGATGGGCCCGCGGTCGTATTGCTGATCGGCGAAGTGGACCGTGCAGCCGGTGAGCTTGCACCCGGCGGCGAGCACAGCCTCGTGGACGTGGTGGCCATACATCCCCTGCCCGCCGAACGCCGGCAGCAGCGCCGGGTGGATGTTCAGCACGTTGTGGGCGTAGTCGTCGGGGATGGGCAGCAGGCTGAGGAACCCGGCCATGCAGACCAGGTCGGCCCCGGCCTCGCGGACGAGGCTGAAGATGTGATCGCTGAAGTCCGCGGCGTCGTCGTAGCCCTTGCGCGGCACGACGAACGCGGGCAGGCCCAGCGCCTCGGCGCGGGCGATGCCCCCGGCGCGCTCGTTGGAGGCGATGACGAGGCTGATGGTCGCGTCCAGTTCGCCGGCGTTGATCCGCTCGGCCAGGTGCTGCATCGTCGTGCCTGAGCCGGAGAGGAGCACGGCCAGGCGCATGGGGTCGTGGCGGATGGTGGGGCTGGGCATGGTGCGGATACGATAACGGGCTGGGGCGGGTGTCGCGGGCATGGCGGGCATGGCGTGTAACGCCGGGGTGCCACTGACAAGCGGAGTCCGCGGAGCTTGTCAGTGCGGATCGTCGCCGCGGCCCGCTGCGCCGGGTGCCACTGGCGGCTTGCCCGCCAGTGCCCAGGTGCAACGCCGCCAGCAACTGATATG
>SLDI01000171.1:0-10550 GCA_007125385.1 Phycisphaeraceae bacterium
CCGCGAAGACAAAGTCGATCAGGAATTGCACACCGGCGTCGAAATGAGGTACAAGATCGAGCACACCAGTGGCTGGTTTTAACGCGCTCATGCCTGGCTGGTTCTCACGCGCTCAATGACATATGGCTGTCTCGCGTGCGATCCTCCATGTCGACATGGACGCGTTCTTTGCGTCCATCGCCATGCTGGACGACCCGTCGCTGTGTGGCAAGGCGGTGCTGACGGGCGGCACGGGGCCGCGCAGCGTGGTGACCACCGCCAGCTACGAGGCTCGCCGCTATGGCTGCCGCTCGGCCATGCCTATGAGCACGGCCCTGCGCCTGTGCCCGCACGCGATTGTCGTACAGGTGCCGGGCGAGCGCATCCGGGAGATGTCGCGGCGCGTGCTGGCGATTCTGGAGCAGTGGGCCCCGCTGGTTGAGCCGATCAGCGTCGATGAGGCTTTTCTCGACGTCACCGGCATGGACCGCCTGGCCGGTGAGCCCGCCAGGATCGCCGCTCGCATCAAACGGCGGATCCGCGATGAGTTGGGTCTGACCGCCTCTGTCGGCGTTGCCTTCAACAAATTCCTGGCCAAGCTTGCCTCGGGGCTCAACAAGCCCGATGGTCTGACCGTCATCGACCCGGCGAATGTTGACAAGATCCTGTTGCCCTTGCCCGTGGAGCGCCTCTGGGGCGTGGGGCCGGCGACGCTCACCAGGATGCATCGCCTGGGCATCCGCACGGTCGCCGACCTGCGGGCCATGAGCGCCGAGCGTCTGTCGCGCCACTTCGGCGGCGCCGGCGAGCACTACCACCGCCTGGCCCGAGGGCGCGACGACCGACCCGTTGTCCCGGACAGCCAAGCCAAGTCGCTCGGCCAGGAGCAGACCTTCCCCGAGGACGTGGGCGACGCCGAGCACGTGCGCGGCGTGCTGCTGGGGCAGGTTGAGCACGTCGCTCGTCGTCTGCGTCGGCACAACCGGCTGGCGCGGGGCGTGAGCATCAAGATCCGCTTCGGCCGGTTCGAGACGATCACGCGTTCGACGACGTTGGCCGCGGCCACGGACGTGACGGGTGAGCTGTGGCAAGCGGCGGCGGGGCTGTACGACGCATGGGCCCAGAGGAGCTTCGTGCCTGTGCGTCTCATCGGCGTGGCGGCCGAGCGGCTGGCGGACGTGACTGCGCAGCAGGCTGGTCTGTTCCAGGACGAGCAGCAGGAGAAGCGCAAGCGCCTTGACGTGGCCATGGACCAGGTCATTCATCGCTTCGGGGATGGCAGCATCCGGCGGGGCAGCTCAGGGGCAGCGCGCGACTAGACCTGTTGCCAACCAGCGTGCTGGCAGCGCTGATGCTGACGCCCGGTCTGATGCTGGGTTTCGGGCTGTCGCTGCGTCACTGGCGTCCGCGAGCGTGGATTTCCGGGCGGTGCGGTTCGCGGTGGGTCCAGCCGGCCCTCTCGGGACGCTGGTGGCAGGACCTGTGCTGCATGCCGTCCTTTCGAATGACCGGCTCGTGCCTGCGATCGCAGACTGGTTGATGACCTTGACCGGATCCGAGGAGGCAGTGACTGTCCTCATCGCTTTCCCCATAAGCACAACCATTGGGCTTGGCCTGCATACGGTCACATCACATGCCGCGGCGGCGACTGATGCGCTTCCAGCCGCTGACGACCTCTGCCCGGTCTGTCACTACGATCGGCGCGGCTCGCCCGAGCAGGTTTGTCCGGAATGTGGCTGGGAACCGGATCGGTCAGCGCCTGAGGCGTTATTCCCTGCGATCAGCCGGGTTGATCCATCGAGCCTGACGGATGGTTTCTCATACACAGTTCGTCATGTCGCGCGCGATACCGGACACTGACGTGGCCGAGGCGGCACGCATCGCGTATGCTGCTCGGCGATATGCTCCGAACCGTCGCTGGTGCCCTTTCACTGGCGGCGGTTTTTCGTCGTTGCACCCACGCACCTGGTCGGCCGGCGACGTCAGGCATGGCTGACCGTCTTGTGCGGCTTGTGGTTGGGAGGCAGAATGACGGCGGTATGAACATTCCGGCCCCGCCGCGTGCCTTGCCCCGGGATTCCGAATCATGTGGCGTACATCATGGGTTGCGGTGTCATGTGTGCTCGTGGCGGCCCTTCTGGGAGCCATCGGCCAGTACCTGTTCAAAGCGGGCGCGACGCGCTCGGTTGTCGATCACTGGTGGTCCTTTCTGCTGACGCCCTGGGTCTGGGTGGGGATGGGCTGCTACATCCTGGTGATGATCCTGTTTACGCAGGCGTTCCGGCTGGGCGGGACGGTGACGGTGCTTTACCCGATCTATGCGTCGACATTCATCTGGGCGGCGATATTCGCTATGGTGTTCTACGGGCAGCCGATCCGGCCGGTGCATGTGGTCGGCATGCTGCTGCTGGTGTTGGGGATGTATCTCATGGGTGTCGGCAACGCATCATCGTGAAACCGGGGGGGCTTGATCGAGGGGAGCATGGCCGCGTATCAACCCGATTCCCGCCGACCCATCGCCGCGATCTTCCGCGCCACCGCTGATGCTTCTGTGCGGTGGTGCGTTCGAGGGAACGTTCATCCGGATGTGGTGTCTTATGCGTCCATCGTGGCGGCCGGGGGCGCGGCAGCATGCTTCTGGCAAAGCGGAACGTGGCCGTGGCTGTTGATCCCGGCGGTGCTGCTGTGCTACGTCCGGCTGTGGCTGAACATGCTCGACGGCATGGTGGCGCTGGCGTCGGGTCGCGCCAGTCGGCGGGGCGAACTGGTCAACGAGCTGCCGGACCGGGCCTCGGACGTGCTGATCTTCATCGGCGTCGCTCACAGCGGCTGGTGCCATCCGCTGAGCGCCTACTGGGTGATCATTTTCGCTCTGCTCGTCGCGTACGTCGGCGTGCTCGGGCAGGCGGTCGGGGCGCGGCGGGAGTTCAGCGGCGTGATGGCCAAGCCGTGGCGCATGGTGCTGCTGCACGCCGGGGCGTGGGGGACGCTGGGGCTGCTCTGGTGGGGCGACGGGCGAATCACTTGGCAGGGCCTGACGGTGCTGGACTGGACACACGTGCTCATCATCGCCGGTTGCCTGCAAACGATCGGGGTGCGGCTGCGGCGCATTGTCCGCACCCTGGCTGTCCAGGAGGGGGGGTAGAGCATGTCACCCGCGGCTGCGATCGAGAGCGAGATCTTCCGCTTCTACGCCGGCGTGATCCTGGCGGTGCTGCTGGTGGCGGGGGCGGTGCTGCTGCTGATGCGGTGGCGCATGCCGGCGACGGCGGAACACGCCTGGCGGGCTTACCTCGGTTGGCTGGTGATCGTGCCGGTTGTGCTCGGGGCCATCTTTCTGGGCCGGCTGGCGACGATCGCGCTGCTCACGCTTGTGGCGATGCTGGGCTTCAAGGAGTTCGCCCGGGCCACGGGGCTCTACCGCGATTGGGTGATGACCAGCGTCGCATACGCCGGCATCCTGGCGATCGGCATCGTGTGCGCGGTCGATGACCCGACGCTGCTGACCGCCGGCTGGTACGGGCTGTTTGTGGCGCTGCCGGCGTTCGTGATCGCCGCGATCTTCATGGTCCCGATCGTGCGCAATCAGACCAGCGGGCAGCTTCAGTTGATGGCGCTGGCCATCGTGGGGTTCATCTACATCGGGTGGATGTTCGGCCATCTGAGTTTTCTGGCCAACGCCGCGAACGCATACGGCTACATCCTGTTCCTCATTTTCGCTGTGGCGGTCAATGACGTGGCGGCGTTTACCTTCGGGCGACTGTTCGGCCGGCGCCCGCTGCGCAGCCACATCAGCCCGGGCAAAACGTGGGAAGGGGCGTGTGGGGCGCTGGCTGTGTCGATGGTGCTGCCATGGGCGCTGTGGTTCTCCCTGCCGGACTTCACACCGCGCGAGCTGATCCTCACGGGCCTGATCATCGGGATCGGCGGTCAACTTGGTGATCTGTCCATCAGCGTCATCAAGCGCGACATCGGCGTCAAGGATACCGGCGCTCTGATCCGCGGCCACGGCGGAATCCTCGACCGGATCGACAGCCTCATCTACACCGCGCCGCTTTTCTTTCACATGGCCGGCTACTTCCACGAACTGCAGTGAGTGGATATCATTGACTGCGGGCGGGTGAGCGTCTTTCGGGAGGGCCCGGCTTGGAGTCGTGGGAATACAGCCCGGCGGAGGACCTTGAGCTCCCGCTCCTTGAGCGGCTGCGCCACTTCCCGCGCGAGCCGGACATGCTCGTCTACGGCGCCCGGGTTGCCTGTGCCGCCTTGATGCGCCTTTGGCTGCGCTGCTATCACCGCCTCAGCGTCCGCGGCGGCGAGCACCTGCCCGCCAACGGGCCGTGTGTCATCGTCGCAAATCACGCCAGCCACCTCGATGCGGCATGCATCGTGTCAGCGTTGCGGCTGTCGATGGTCCACCGCGTATTCCCCGCCGCGGCACGGGACTATTTTTTCGTCAGCCTGCCGCGTCTGGCGCTGGCGGCGGTGGTGATCAACGCGCTGCCGTTCGACCGTGAGCTGAACATCCGCCAGAGCATCGGGCTTTGCCGCGGCCTGCTGGAGAACGAGAGCGCGGGCAACGTGCTGGTTCTGTTCCCGGAGGGCTCGCGATCGACGAGCGGGACAATTGAAGCGTTCAAGCCCGGGGTCGGGCTGCTGCTCGCGGGCACGAGTGTGCCGGTTGTGCCCTGCTATCTCGATGGAGCGGGCAGTGCCTGGCCCAAGGGACGCTGGCTGCCCAGGCCGCGTCGCGTGACGTTGCATGCCGGCCCGGCGCGGACGTATACCCACCTCAAGCGCGGCCGGGGCAACTGCGAGGCAATCGCGCACGACCTGCAACAGGCCGTGCTGGCCTTGCGCGAAACGGCGGAGCAGAGCTCCGCGAACCAGGGAGAAGCGGCATGACGATCAAGCCGGAAGAGGCGGCCGCCGACGCACCCGCACCCGAGGCCAGCGAGCACACGGCTGTGCTGTGGGACGGAACCGAAATCTTCTACCGGGCGTGGCTGCCCGACGCGCCGACAGACAAGGCGCTGATCCTTTTTCATCGCGGCCACGAGCACTCCGGGCGGTTCCTCGACGTGGTGAAAGACCTGGGGCTCGCAGATGTGGCCGTGTTCGCATGGGATCAGCGCGGCCATGGCCGCTCGCCGGGCGAGCGCGGTCACGCCCCGAGCTTCGCGCACATTGTCCGCGACATTGACAGCTTCGTGCAGCATGTCTGCACCACCCATGAGAAGCGGATGGAGGATGTGGTCGTGCTCGGTCACAGCGTCGGGGCGGTGGCGGTGGCGAGCTGGGTGCACGACTATGCTCCGCGGATCAGGGCGATGGTCCTGGCGACGCCCGCCCTGCGCGTCAAGCTCTACGTGCCGCTGGCGATCCCGGGTCTGCGGCTGCTGCAACGGCTCAAGGGCAAGCGGCCGGCCTTTATCAAGAGCTACGTCAAGGCGAAGATGCTCACGCACGACCCGGAACAGGCCCGGGCGTATGACGAGGACCCTCTGATTGCCCGGGCAATCGCAGTGAACATCCTGCTCGACCTGTTCGACACGTCCAGCCGGCTGATCGACGACGCCGGCGCGATCCGAACGCCCACGCTGCTGCTCGCGGGCGGCTCGGACTGGGTGGTGCACGTTTCGAGCCAGCGGCAATTCTTTGACCGGCTCGGCTCGCCATCGAAGCGGATCAAGGTCTTCGACGGGATGTACCACGACATCCTCCACGAGAAGGACCGACACCTCGTGCTCGACGAGGTGCGCGGCTTTGTAAAGCAGGTGTTTTCAGAGACCCCACCCGAAGACGACCTCCTCGAGTCGGACAGGCATGGCTACACGTTCGATGAGTACGAACGTCTGCGTCAGCCGTTGTCCGTGCTGTCACCACGGCAGATGGGGTTTGCCGCACAGCGTCTGGCGATGCGCACGCTGGGGCGGCTGAGCAACGGCATCCGACTGGGCTGGCAGACGGGCTTCGATTCCGGCCGAATGCTGGACTACGTCTACGAGAATCAGCCGAGCGGGCAGCTCGGCATTGGCAGGTTGATCGACCGCGCCTATCTCAACAGCTCCGGCTGGCGAGGGATCCGGCAGCGCCGGGTGCATCTTCAGCAACTGCTGCGCGAGGCGATCACCGACGCCATGCGGCAGGAGGACGGACGGCCGATTCATGTGCTGGATGTCGCCGCCGGCGGTGGTCGCTATGTGCTGGATGTGCTGCGTGAGTTCGAGCCGGGCGAGGTGACGGCGACGCTGCGCGACCTGCAGCGCGACAACCTGGACGCCTGCCGGCGGTTGGCGGACCAACTGGGCCTGCACCAGGTAACCTGCGAGCAGGGCGATGCCTTTGATGCCGAAGCGCTCGCCAACATCGAACCCAGGCCGCACATCGCGGTGGTGTCGGGGCTTTATGAGTTGTTTCCCGAGAACGAACCGGTGACGAGATCGCTGCGCGGCATCGCCCGTGCGCTGCAGCCGTCCGGCCGCCTGATCTACACCGGCCAGCCGTGGCATCCGCAACTGGAGATGATCGCCCGCGTGCTGATCAATCGCGACGGCCAGCCGTGGGTCATGCGCCGCCGAACCCAGGCGGAGCTCGACGCGCTCGTGCGGGCGGCGGGCTTCGAGAAGCGCGGCATGCTCATCGACGGCGACGGAATCTTCACCGTGTCACTGGCGACGTTGCGGGGAGACGCATGAGCGACCACCAGGACATGCTCGACGGCTACTTTCGGCTGATGAACATGAACGGCGCGGCCCACGTGTACCGTGAGGCGGTGGCTTCGGGACTGCTTGACGCGATGGCCGAGGGACCCGTGTCCACCGAGGAACTGGCACGGCGATGCGGGCTGGCGCCCCGGCCGATCGGCTTGATGCTTCAGGTGCTGCGTGCCTTGGCACTCGTTCAAGCGGACGACGGCGCGTGGCAACTCACGCCGCTCGCCCGCGCCCTGATCGCCGGCGGTTACCGGGACCTGGGCGATGGCTATTGGCAGCACCTGCCGACGTTCATGAAGACAGACGCCCCGCTCGTGCAGATGGACGATCCATCACAGAGCGAGAGCCACTACCAGGCCCAGGCCGCCGCCCTGGCGTGGATGCTATCGGCGGCGGCCGAGGAAGCCGCTGGTCTGATCACCACCGACTTGAAGCTCAACGGCCCTTTGCAGGTCCTCGATGTCGGGGCGGGCTCGGCCGTCTGGAGCCTGGCGATCGCACGCGCGTGCATGGGCAGCTCAGTGACCGCGGTCGACTGGCCGGCCGTTTTGAAGGTGGCACAATCGACTGCGCAGCAAATGGGACTTGCACCACACCTGCATTGTCTGCCTGGCGACTACCACAAGATCGAGCTGCCCCCGGAGGCCTTCGACGTCGCCATCCTGGGTAACGTTGCGCACCTGGAAACGCACGAGGGCAATCGCGACCTCGCCACCAGGCTGTTCGCCGCGCTCCGTCCCGGCGGCCACATCCTCGTGTTTGACGTCTTTCCCACGCAGGCCGGCGGCGAGCTCAATGGCGCGCTGTACGCGCTGGGCCTGGCGCTGCGGACTGCCCATGGCCGGGTTTACCCCGTGCGTGATCTCGGGCAGATCATGCTGGCCGCAGGGTTCACGCGCCCACGTCACATGCCGCTACAGAGCCCGCCGAGGGCTGTCGGCGTGGTCATCGGCAAAAAGCCTGATGACGAATAGCCCCTGCTTGGCCCACACATCGGCACAAGCGCCAGACGGCGACATGCTGTCGTCCTTATGCGAGTACGACAGATCACACATCGTCGGGACGATCCCAAGTCAGTTCACGTCCTGATCCCAGAGCCCGAAGCACCGTGCGCACCTTCCGGTGTCGTACGTGCTCGGCGGGTGATCGGCATGAAAAAGGGCCCCACCTCGGGTGAGGGATCGGCGCTGACAACGGATCCACCGCAGCAAACTCCGGACGCTGGGGGCCTGAGCGACCAAGGCGCTGTTCAATCAGAATGGCGCAGACCATAGCTCCACAGCTCGGATCCGCTGGTGAAATACAGCCGTTGCTCATGCAGCACGACGCCGATGTTGACCGGGACCGGTGTGTCGACGAGTTTCTCATGCTCAAAAGTGTCGGGGTTGATTCGGACAATGGCGTCGCGAAACAGCACATGGATCTGCCCGTGCTCGTCGCGTACCCAGACCCTCGGCGCCTGTCCGCCGGTCACAGGGCCGTAGTGCTGTGCGAGCGGCTCGCTGTGGACGAACTCGCGGGTGACAGGCTCGAAAACGAAGTAGCGCCCCGACGCGTCGAGGCCATGGACGAGGCCATCATCAGCAACAAGCAGTTCCCGGACCTCGCGCGTGTCGGGTACGAGCGGCTGACGATGCACGACGGCCATTGAGGGCCAATCGAGGATATAGAGCTCGGCCTGCTCGGCCCGCCGTTCTCCGCCGGTCCCGGGTGCCGTCGTGGTGCCGCCGATGATATCGCCGTTGGGCAACTCCGCGAGGGCCTTGGTGCTGTGGTGCTCGATGACGTCGGTGTGCTCGAAGATGGTGGCTTGGCCGGTCCGAGTGTTGTAGACCATCATGCCGCCGCCGGTGCGGCCGTACCCCGGGGTGCCGGCCTGGATGACGTGCTGACGATCGGAATGCGCGATCAGGACGTGGGGTCGCAGCAACGTGTTACCCGCGTCGGCGAGCTGACGGACGCGCGGACCTTGGCCGGGGTCGATCTCGATCAGTACGCCGCGAGTGTAGATGGCTCCGAAGAGCTTATCGTCGAGGCTGACCATGGCGTTGATGTGACCGCCGCTGATCGGCGTGTTCGAGAACTCATCGCTTGGGGGGTCAAAGGCGAAGAGCCGAAGCGGATGACCGGTTGAACCATAGATCCGGTTATCGGGTCCGAGCGTCAGGCAGTAGATCCAGGGCCCGGCCGAGGGGTAGTCAAATTGCACGTGCCGCAGCTCCCCGTTGGCATCACGGATTCGCATCGTGCCGTCGGCCACGTTGAGGCGTTCGATCTCCCGTCCGTCGGGCAGGGCGCCGAAGAGCCCTCCCTGGTGGTGGCTGATCTCGTGCGCTTTTTGCACGTCCGGCGCGTCGTCGAGGTGGCGGGGGCGACCCTTGTGCATCATGAGCCAGTTCTCAGCCTCGGGCATGCGGGCGTAGACGCGACCGTCCTGCCCGCGCCACAGGTTGACATTGCCGCCGCGACGTTCGTGCTCGTCAACCATCGGGTGAACCTCGCCGGTTGCCGGGTCCAGGGCGAGGATGTGATTGCGCGTGAATCCGATGCCGACGTAGACCTAGCCGGCATCCTCGGTTGCCAGGGCGCGCGGGTACTGGGGCCAGTTCTCGGTGTTGACCGGCCCGTAGTCCGTGTGCTGTTGCGTGGCCGGGTCGAACGAGGTGACATGCGCGTTCGGGTAGGTAGCGGCCCAGATGAGGCCGTCGTCACCTTCGGTCATGGCCATTGCCACCAGGTCATCGGTGTCCGCGATATGGCTGTACGCGCCGTCGCGCGGGCTGAACTGGACGAATCGGTTGGCGAAAAGCGAGTAGAAATAGCCTCCGCTGGAGTAGAGGAACGCGAAGGGAGCGTCGACGATCGGACGGTGTACGCTGAATGGCAGCTCAAAGAACTGCGAGTCTCCCGTGTCGGGGTCGATCATCACGAGCCCATAGCACCCGCGATGGTCCTGAAGCCAGACGGCGAGATGCGGTCGGTTCCGGCCGTCCTCGACGACGGCGGCGCCGCGCGACCGGGAGACGGGAGCCGGTACGCCGTGTCGGATGAATCCATCGCCGACGGGCTCGCTGGCGGCGATAAGGGGCGCAAGCGTTAACAGCATGGCAGCGGTCGCGCAGATCAGCGCTGCTGCGTTCAGGTGGAGGCAGGGCATACAGGGTCTCCGATTCTGGTGCACCGGCTATCGCGGCGCATCGCTGTGGGCAACGGCGCCGGGTTTGAGCAGGCGACGCGCGTTGCCGTGGGCGATGGCGGACCAAGCGGAATCAGAAAGATTGATCGTGGTGAGGTACTGCATCAGGTCGCCGCCGTACTGATCACGGCCGAAGAGAAAGCGGTCGGAGAACGTCTCGAGCAGTTCCCGCGCATGGTTGGGGTCGCGGCGCAGGGCTCGCAGCGCGGAGTTCGCGGAGAGGTCCGCGTACAGGTTTGCGTAGGTCGCCAGCAGGCGTTGAAGTCGGCCCCCCGGTGTGATGGGGCCTTGCGGGTAGGCCTCCGAATCCTCGTCGGCATCGCCGCTGATTTCCCGCCAGAAACCCGGGGCGTGGCCCACGAACAGCGTTTCGGGACATGCCGCCAGCGCCCGCTCAAGGTTGTCCACGGTGCCGCCGTACCACATCGGGTCGTAGTCTGGCGTGCCGGTGTCGGGATTGGGCCGATATGGCACGTCCAGGTGCAGGACCACGGGCATGCCCAGTTGCCCGGCCATGTGGAAGAGGTTCAGGCATCGTGGATCGTCAAAGAGGACGCGAAACTTCCACTCGCCACAGACCTGCACGCCATGGATGTGGTGTGCCGCTTCGAGCAGAGCCGCCGCGTCGCCATGGCACGGGTGAGGACAGTAGCCGAGGA
>SLDI01000345.1:0-2737 GCA_007125385.1 Phycisphaeraceae bacterium
CGCGGATCAACTCCTGCGGCGCCCGACCGACATGCGGCTTCAGCGCCGTTTTCAGCAGGGACTGGCCGAGCAGGTAGAGAAGTATCGCATGACCAATCACCGAGCCTTCTATGCATACTTCCCCCCGGCGGGACTGACGCCGTCGGCGCCGGGATGGATTCCGTACCTGGCGCCGCCGATCGGCGGTGTCCTGCGGGTGCCCGTGCAGGCGTTGACCCTCGGAGTGATGCTGCTGGGCCCGACGGGCAGCGGAAAAACCACATGGCTGGGCCTGATGTTGCGCGCTTTGGCAGCGCAACCTGGCTGCCTGTCGATCGCGTTCGACCTCAAGGGCGATCTGGTCGACTCACCCGTGCTCGCCCAGCCCGGCCTGTCCGTCCGGGTGCTGCACTGGACGGAATTGATGATCGCGCTGATGAGATCGGGTGGGTCGCAGCACAGTGCTCGAGATCGGTGTCGGCAGCGTCGGGTGCCCGATCAGCGAGGCGCTGGCCCGCGCGGGCCTGGGCAGGCTGATTCTCGCCGATCCGGATCGGATCGACCTGCCCAACATCTCGCGACATGCGGCCACCCTGCTGGACCTGAGGCGACCCAAGCCGCTGGTCATGCGTGATCGACTGTTGACGATCAATCCCGCGATGGCCATCGAGACCTACTGCGAGGACATCTTCCAGTGGGAAGACGAGGACCTGCATGCGCTGGTTGATCGCGCCGACGTCATTGTCGCCACGACCGACCGCGCGGCCGTGCAGCAGATGGCCAACGAGCAGGCGGTTCTGCGGCAGCGCCGGTTCGTCGCCGCGGGTTGCCACGAGGAGGCCCGCAGCGGCGAGGTCTTTACCTGGTTCCCCGGCGAGGGGTTGCCCTGCTACGCGTGCCTCCGTGACGCCCGCATCGCACCGACCACGGAAGGGCGACACGACTATGCCTTCACGGACGACGACGACGACTACACCGGCGAGCCGGGCCTGCACGCCGCGATCGCGCAGGTCGCCAACGCGGCAGCGCAGGCGGTGCTGAGCCTCCTGCTGGTTCCTGAGCCTGACTCCGAGCTCGGCCGGGTCTTCAGGCCGAACCAGCAGCTGCTGATGATGGGAACGGCCCGCTCGGCCGGGTATTTCCGGTTTCAGCGGCCTTTTCAGGCCTGGATGGCTGGCTTCCGCGGCTCGCGCCGCGACTGCATTCTGGCCGCGGAGCATGCCAAGGAAGGCGGCAGGCGCGAATCGACCAGTTGACCTGCGGACCTGGGCCTGCGCTCGCGGCAGGCACAACGTTAACTCGAAAATCCCCGGCCCTCGTTGGGCCCCAACCGAAAGGAGCACCCCATGGATCTGCTCATCCCCATCGCCGGCACCATCCTCTACGTCTGGGTCGTCATTGCCAGCAGCTCGGGCAATCACCGGGCCGGGCCGCCGCCAGGGCGCCCCCAGCGCCGGGAGGACGCCCGTATCGCGGTCCGCAGGGGGCGCACGGGCAAGCGCTACACAATCAACAAGTACGGCGAGATCTTCGAGGAATGATCATCGTCGGCCGCCGCCGAAAGGGACAGTCATGGCCAAAAGCAAACCAGTCAGGATCTTCGCCGCACACGGTGTGGAGGCGGCGATCTTCGAGAACGAACGTGACGGACAGCGACAGCGCGTGATCCGTGTCACGCGCCGCTACAGCGACGCCCAGGGCTACCACCTGACAGACCGATACTTCGAACGCGACCTGGCCAACCTCGAGCTCGTCGTCCGCGAGGCCCGCCGATACCTGACGCTCAGGACGATTACGCCGCGCGATGTCAACCAGCAGGGCCAGAACGAGGACGCAGCCACAGTGGATCACACCCGCTGACACGGCACATGGCTACGAATTCCTTGAATCGATGATTGGCAGAAGGTGCGGATGCCGTCAATGGGGGAATGACCATGACTCAGTCAATCAACCAATACCGCTGGATCGAGCTCGCGGCAATCGCTGAAGTCGACGGCCGGCCGCAGATGCATCGCAAGCGTTTCGTGCTGCACGACGACCAGGCGAGCATCGTCCAGTGGCGTGCCCGGTTTGAGAATACGGACTGGTTCACGAGCATCAGCTACTTCCGAGACGCGAACCGCAAGTCTCCGGCCGTGACACCGTTCTTTCTGGACATCGACGCCCATGAACAGCTTGACCGGGGACGCGAACAGGTGCTCCTGATCGCCGACCGCCTCCAGGAGAAGCTTGGCATCGCCCCCACCTCGCTGGATATCGCCCTCAGCGGTGGGGGATTCCACATCACCGTCCCACTTGTCGTATGGAACAACCCGATGGATCCGGGGCACATCCGCGTCTGGGAGATGTTGACCCGACGGCTGGCCAAGGACGGGGCCGATTTGCTCGATCTGGGCGTCTATCAGAAGCAGCGGCTCTGGCGGGCGATGAACTCATACAACAGCAAGCACGATCGGCATAAGGTTCCCATCGAGTTCGCGGAGTTGCAGGACCTCGGCCTTGCTCATGTGCTCGAGCTCGCTCAGCAGCCGCGGGATATCACCACCGGCGCCGATCCCCGCGAAGCGCCGAAAGCCGTGGCGTGGCTCAACGAGCAGGCATTGCCGTGGGTCAGGGAGCAGGCCCAGCGTCACCACACGACCCGCCGCACCCTCGATAGGGCCCGGGGCTGGTGCATCCCCACGTGCATCAAGCGCATCGAGCGAGAGGGGGTGCTCCAGGACGGGACGCGTCATCAAATCTACTTCGAGATGGCCCG
>SLDI01000053.1:0-10524 GCA_007125385.1 Phycisphaeraceae bacterium
CGACGCGCTCGCCGGCGTGTCGGCGAACGATCTCGTCGAGGCACTGCACCATGCGGGCGGTGACGTGCTCGGCCGATTCCTGCTCCAGCGGAAACGGCAGCACCGGATACGTCTCGCACGGGGCGGGCTCCGCGCGCGACTCGCGCAGGCGCATGTCGGGGCGCGGCGTCAGGCCCAGGCGCTCGGCGATGGGCGCGGCCGTCTGCGCGGCCCGGGCCAGGTCGCTGGTGTAGATCGCGCTGACGCCGTGGAAAGGGCCATGTTCGGCCAGGGCCCGGGCCATGGCCAGGCCGACGTCATCCAGCGGCACG
Organism: Phycisphaeraceae bacterium; assembly: GCA_007125385.1. Taxonomy (GTDB): domain Bacteria; phylum Planctomycetota; class Phycisphaerae; order Phycisphaerales; family Phycisphaeraceae; genus SKPT01. The sequence continues at coordinate 312 of SLDI01000053.1, forward strand.
TCCCGGTGGCTCTGGCGGCGGCCGGTGACGTTCCAGTCGGTGCGCGCATGGCGCACGAGCAGGATGTGGCAGGGGCGTGGCGACATGGGCGTTACTGGAGCCGCTTGGCGCTGGTGATGGTCGGCGGCTGGGCGGGTTGGCCGGCGCGCGGGTCGGCCAGGGGTGTGGCGGCGAGCTTGTCGACGACGTCCAGGCCGTCCGTGACCTTGCCGAAGGCGGTGTACTGGCCGTCGAGATGCTGGCAGTGCTCGCGGGTCAGGCAGATGAAGAACTGCGAGCCGGCGGAATCGGGGTCGGCCGAGCGCGCCATGGAGAGCACGCCCTTGTGGTGCTCGCGGTCGTTGAACTCGGCGTCCACGTGCCAGCCGGGGCCGCCCGTGCCGTCGCCGCGTGGGCAGCCGCCCTGGATGACGAAGCCGGGGATGACGCGGTGGAAGCTCAGGCCGTCGTAGAAGCCCTGGTCGACGAGCTTGAGGAAGTTGTCGGCGTGGTTGGGGGCGACGTCGTTCCAGAGCTCGAGGGTCATGGAGCCTTCGGAGGTTTCAAGCTGGACGGTGGGGTAGGTGGGCATGAGAATTTCCGATTTCGGATTTCGGATTTCGGATAGATGACGGCTCATTGCGAGTCAGGAGAGATCCCGACCTTCGCTCGCGGACTCGCTCAGGACGGGCGTTGACCGCGGGACTCCGTGCAGTGCTCTAGTCGTGTTGATTTGTGTTCATTTGTGGCTGTTGTCTTACCAGTAGCTTTCGAAGTGGACGTTGCCGTCGGGGTTGTTGCGGTCGCGGACGGTGAAGCCGAAGGGCTGGAGGTCGTTGCAGACCTGCTCGATCATGGCGGGGTTGCCGCAGAGGAAGACGTGGCATTGCTCGGGGTCGAGCGGGGCGCCGACGAGCTCGTGGTAGTTGGCGGGCTGGAGGATGTTGGGCACCCGGCCGCGGAGTCCCTGCCAGGGGCTGTCCTCGGGCTCGCGTGTGACGGAGGCGATGTAGGTGACGGTGGGGTCTTCGCGGGCGATCTGCTCGAGCTCGGCGCGGTAGCCGAGGTCCTGGGCGAGGCGTGTGCCGTGGATGACGATGAAGCGTCGCCAGCGGTCGGTGTTGCGGTAGGTGTGGAGCATGGAGAGGTAGGGCGCCAGGCCGGTGCCGGTGGCGACCATGACCAGGTCCTTGCCGGGGGGGATGTCGTCGAGTGTGAACTTGCCGGTGATCTTGGGACCCATGAAGAGGCGATCGCCTTCCTTGAGCTGCCAGAGCTTGGGGGTGAGTTCGCCGTCGTCGACGAGGACGAGGAAGAACTCGAGGTAGTCGTCGCGGACGTTGGGCGAGGAGGCGATGGAGTAGGCGCGGAGGATGAGCTTGGGCCTGGTGTTGTCCTTGCCGGTGCGTGAGGGGGGGTTTTTCGCGGCTTCCTCGGGTGTCTGGAGCAGGCCGAGCGTGGTGTACTGGCCGGGTTTGAAGTCCTCGACGGGCGAGTCGGCTTTGACGCGGAAGATGGCGAGCTCGTCGGTCAGGTCCTGGCGTTGGATGAGCGTGGCGTTGAACGGATTCCTGGCCATGGTGGTCGATTGTAGCGGATTTGGGGGGTTTTCGCAGGCCGCCGCACCGGGTTGGGGCGTTTCGGACACAGCGTCGATGGGCTCTGGGCGTCGCCGGTGGCGGGGGCCGTTGGTAGCATCTGGGCCATGGAGACGATTCTGGGTCAGGAGCAGGCGGTGGGGGTGCTCGAGGCGCAGCTGGCGAGCGGGCGGGTGCACCATGCGCTGATCTTTCACGGTCCTGCGGGGGTGGGCAAGTTCACGACGGCGGTGGAGCTGGCGCGGGTGCTGCTGTGCCATGAGCCGATGCGTGAGCTGACGGGTCGGGTGACGGCGTGCGGGTCGTGCCGGTCGTGCCGGTTGCTGGCGGGCCAGGGGCCGGAGGTGGAGGAGGCGGAGCAGGTGTTGCGGGCTGGCGGGGCGCACCCGGACGTGCACGTGGTGGCGAAGGAGTTGGCGCTGTATCACGAGCAGAAGCAGATCCGGGAGCGGAAGCTGACGCAGATTCCGATGGAGATTCTGCGGGCTGAGCTGGTTGAGCCGGCGACCCGGGCGGCGGTGCTGGGCCATGGCAAGGTTTTCATTGTCGATGAGGCGGAGTTGATCAGTGCGCAGGCGCAGAACGTGCTGCTGAAGACATTGGAGGAGCCGCCGGCGGGCACGACGATCGTGCTGGTGACGTCGAGCGAGGATCGGCTGCTGCCGACGATCCGCAGCCGGTGCCAGCGTGTGGCGTTCCGGCCGCTGGCGGAGGAGGTGGTGGGCGCGTGGCTGGGTCGGGCGCATCCGGGGCTGGGCGAGGCCGAGCGGGCGGCGGTGGCGGCGGTGGCGGGCGGGAGCATCGGTCGGGCGGCGCTGGCGGTGAGCTACGGGCTGGGCGAGTGGGCGTCGCTGGTCGAGGAGGAACTGGCGGAGATGGAGGCGGGCCGGCCGACGGGTCGGCTGGGGGCGGAGATGGCGCGGTGCATCGATGACTTCGCCCAGGCGTGGGTCAAGCGCCACGCCAACGCGTCGAAGGAGGCGGCGAACCGGCTGGGGGCGGAGCAGATGTTCTCGGTGCTGGCGGAGCAGGCGCGGCAGCGCCTGCACGCGCAGGCGGGCGGCGACGCGGAGGTGTGGGCCGACGCGATCGAGGCGATGGAGCAGGGCCAGGCGATGCTCTCCTCGAACGTGAACCTGTCGCTGGTGTGCGACGACGTGGCGGTGCGCGTGGCGGAGGTGGTGGGGAGGGGGTGAATTTCGGATTTCGGGTTTCGGATTTCGGATTTGAGGATTGGGGGGCATCTGGGCGGGTCAGTGGTTACCCTTGCCGGCCATGGACTGGCTTTGGCAGGTGCTCGTCTACTACCCGGTGCTGGAGTGGGCCGTGCGCATCGGCATGGTGCCGGTGATTCTGCGTCGGCGATTTCCACCGTCGACGTCGCTGGCGTGGCTGACGCTGATCTTCTTTTTGCCGCTGCTGGGGCTGGTGGTTTACCTGCTGGTGGGGGTGAGCTTTCTGGGTCGTGAGCGGGCGCGGTCGCACCGGCGGGTGGTGCTGGCGCGGATGCCGGAGCGGGAGGCGGAGCTGAGGCCTTACATCGAGAGGCCGACACTGCTGCCGGAGCAGGAGAACATGGTCACGCAGGCGGAGCAGGTCTCGGGCAACCCGATCCTCGGGGGCAACGAGATGGAGCTGCTGCCGGACACGCCGCGGTTCATCGATCGGCTGGTGGCGGACATTGACGCGGCCGAGCGGCACGTGCATCTGCTGTTCTACATCTTTCGGCCGGACGAGAACGGGATGAAGGTGCTCGAGGCGGTGCGGCGGGCGGCGGGGCGTGGGGTCAAGTGCCGGCTGGTGGCGGACGCGGCGGGATCGCGGCCGCTGTTTCGCTCGAGCGTGGTGGCGGAGCTGGGCCGGGTGGGCGTGGACGTGGTGGCGGCGCTGCCGGTGCGTCTGTGGCGTCGGAAGCTGTCGCGGCTGGATCTGCGCAACCATCGCAAGATCGCGGTGATCGACGGGCGGCTGGCGTACACGGGCTCGCACAACATCGTGGTGGAGGACTACGGGCACAAGCGGGCGGGCAAGTGGGTGGATCTGTCGGCGCGCTTCACGGGGCCGGTGGTGGCGCAGCTTCAGGCGACGTTTCTGGATGACTGGGTGTTCGAGACGGGGGTGCAGCTCGAGGGCGAGGACCTGTTTCCGCCGGCGACGGCGACGGGGCAGGTGGCGGCGCAGGTGGTGCCGACCGGGCCCAGCCACGAGGCGGAGACGTTTCGGCGTGTGCTGCTGGCGGCGCTGAACACCGCCCGGCGCAAGATCGTGATGACCACGCCCTACCTGGTGCCGGACGAGGCGACGATGACCGCGCTGGGCATGGCCGTGGAGCGCGGGGCGGAGGTGACGATGCTGGTGCCGGCGAAGTCGGACCATCCGCTGGTGGCGGCGGCGGGTCGTTTCTACTACGAGCCGCTGATGGACATGGGCGTGTCGATGTACCAGTTCCACGGGGGGCTGCTGCACGCCAAGACGATCACGGTGGACGACGCGTTCGCGCTGCTGGGCTCGGCGAACATCGACATCCGGTCGTTCTACCTGAACTTCGAGATCAACGTGCTGCTGTACGGGCCGGACGTGACGGCGGAGCTTCGTTTCGTGCAGCAGGCGTACCTGGCGCAGTCGCGGAGGATTTCGCCGCAGCAGTGGCGTCAGCGGGGCAGCGTGGTGCAGTTTGCCGAGGGCGTGGCGGCGTTGGCGTCGCCGCTGCTGTGAGCCACCGGGGCTGGCGGGCAGGCCGACGGCCGTTGTGTCGGTGGGCTCTTAAGGGGGGAAAGCCGGCCGGGTGCGGGTGGGCGGCTACTGGTAGGCGAAGAGATCGTGCCCGCCGAGGCACGAGCCGCGCTTCTCGGGCTTGGGGGCTTCGAAGAAGGCTTCGAGGACGTGGGCGTGGGTGAAGGGGGAGATTTCCACGAGCACGAGCGCGCCGAGGCGTCGTTCGTGGGCGTGGAGGCCGGTGTCGTCGGGGAGGATGGGCTGGTCGTGGCGGACCCGGGCCCTGTGGTGGTCGACGAGGACGACGACGGGCTCGTCCCGGACGTGGAGGAGCATGGCGACGGTGGAAGGGCTGAAGACGTTGCCATAGGCGGCGCCGAGCATGCGGGCGTCGAGGCCTTCGTCCTCGGGCGGGGTGTAGCTGGCGGCGGCGCCGAAGCGGGCGTAGGTGATCTCGCGGAAGACGTCGGGCGGGCACTCCCAGTCCGGGGTGAACCCGTCGTCGATAAGGGCGAGGTAGAACGCGTGCGGCGGCTGCTCGGGCTGGCTGTAGAGGTGGGTGCGGGGCCCGCCGCCGTCGAAGCCGGACAGCCCGGGGCCGAGCAGATGCCAACTGGCCAGGCCGACCAGGGCGAGGATGGCGACGGCGGCGGCGACGTGCCAGGGGCGGGTGGGCTGGTGCAGGTGGTCGCGCAAGCGGGCCAGCGGGGAGCTGGGGGCGTCGCCGGCGGTGGTGGCGGGCGGATCGACCGGCGGGGTGGCGGGCGGGGCGGGGGGCGGGTGGAGCTGCCTGAGGCGCGCGTTGATGGCTCTTTGCAGCTCCAGCTCCTGGGCCAGGGCGGGGTCGCGTGCGAGGCGTTGCTCGAGCTCGGTGCGCGCCGGCTCGCCGAGCTCGCCGTGGAGGTAGGCGTCGAGCAGTTGGTCGTGATGTTCGTGCGGCCGTTGGTTCATGACTCTGTTGGGCGCGGGGTGCGCGGTGGGTTGAGCTGGCGGTGGCCGAGCTGGCGTCGCAACTGCTGTCGGCTTCGATGCACGTGGCTCATGGCGGTGCCGGGGGGGATGTTGAGTGTGCGTGCGATCTCGTCGTAGCTCAGCTCGTTGACGGTGCGCAGCAACAGGCACGCGCGGGCGGTGGGGGAGAGCGACTGCAAGGCCTCTATCAGTTCATCGTCAAAGTGGCTCTGGTCCTCGTGCAATTGGCCGTCGCCGGTGAGCTCGAGCGGCTGGGCGGTTGTGACGGCGGCGGGCTGCGCGTCGCCCTGGTCGTCGAGCGACAGGGCCTGGCGGTGCTGCTGGGCGCGGACGTGGTTCAAGGCCACGTAGCGCACGATCTGGGCCATCCACGCGGTGAAGTTGGTGCCCGGGGTGAACTGCTCGAACTTGTCCAGGGCATGGACGGCGGCCTGGTGGACGATGTCCGTGGCGACGGCGGGGGAGGCGACCCCTGCCGCGACCACCCAAAGCACACGATAGGAGGCCTGGTATTGCGCGGCGAAGTCATCCAGCGACGAGGCGCTTTCCCCCCGCGCCCGCCGAGAGTTCTCCTGGCGGTGGTTACGCGTCATGCCGGCTTCACCTATGCGGATGTGTCCAGGCGGTGCGACGATTGCACGCGCCGGCGGCCGGGGCGCATTGTCGGGGCAACCGGTGGGCGGTGGCAAGGGTGATTTGCCAATCGCCGGGCAGATTCGCCCGGGCGGGGGTGGCGCGGGCCCGAGGCGGCTATCATGGGCCCCGGCTGCCGCGGCGGCGGCGCGAGCGGAAAGGAGCGGCTTATGTGGTGGATCGGCTGGACGACGACGGCGGTGATGATCGCGGGCGGGGCGATGGCGATGATGACGGGCTGCTCGGCGACGGGGGCCACGGCCGCGGGCGCGACGTCGTCGGCGTCGGCGGTGGAGCCGGTGCAGCGGGAGCCGGGGCCGCGCAAGGTGGTTGTCGGCACGACGATCTACAGCATCTGGCAGGGCTGGCCGGGGCTGGAGGCGCGGCTGGCGCAGCTCGGGGCGCAGGTTGACGAGATGGCGGCCACGGCGCGTCGCGAGCATGAGGCGGGGTTGGACCTGGCGGTGTTGACGGAGTACGCCGTCACGGCCGGGCGCGAGGGCGACGCCGGCGAGGTGGCGCTGCAGCTCGATGGGCCGGTGCGTGCGTTCTTCGCCGGCAAGGCGCGGGAGCATCAGACGTACATCATTGTGCCGATGATCCTGGCGGAGGATCGGGCGCGGGATGTGTACAGCAACGCGGCGGTGCTGTTCGATCGCCAGGGCGAGGTGGCGGGCATCTATCGTAAGGTCTATTGCGTCGCGGCGCCGGGGCAGGACGAGCTCGAGGGGGGGCTGACGCCGGGGACGCAGCACAAGGTGTTTGAGACGGACTTCGGTCGGCTGGGGATCCAGATCTGCTGGGACATGGCGTACGACGAGGGGTGGCGGGAGCTGGCGGAGGCGGGGGCGGAGATCGTGGCCTGGCCCAGCGCTTCGCCGCAGACGATCCGCCCGGCGCTGCGGGCACACGAGGGGCGGTACTACCTGGTGTCGTCGACGCCGCGGAACAACGCCACAATCTTCGATCCGCTGGGGCAGGTGGTGGCGCAGGTGCGCTCCGATGCCGTGCTGGAATCGGGGATGGCGACGCTGGTGACGCAGGTGGACCTGGACTATGAGATTCTGGGGTGGCAGGCGAAGCTGGGCAACGGGCGCGCGTTCGACGAGGCGTACGGCGGCCGGGCGGGCTACCGTTACAGCGAGGCCGAGGACGGCGGGGTGTTCTGGTCAAACGACCCGGACAAGCCCATTTCGGCGATGGTCGATGCGCTGGGCCTGGAGCGGTGGGACGACGCGGTCGAGCGGAATCGCCGGCTGCGCGAGCGGGTGCTTGAGGCGGCGGGGCGGCCCTGAGAACGTGTTTGAGCAGTCCATTTCGGGGTGCCGAAGCAACGGCACCCGGCCGGGACGCTGTGCCCCACACGTTCTCGGGGGCGGGCATGTCTGGCGGCGGCGCCGAGGCGGGGGCAAAAACGGTTGACAGGCGCGGCGAATGGGGTACATTGCAGGGGAGTCGAGAGAGTTATTATCGCCGGCGGCGGCTCGACCACCTGGCGGTGCGGATGGGCCGGCCGCCGACGCCGCAGGGTCGGGTCAGGCGTTCCGGCCGGGGCGGGTGAGTTGATCGCGTCTTTTCGATCGGAGGTTTGGAGATCCAGTCAGAACCGGTTTTCAGGAGGGAGGTGCGCTCCGTCTGTCACAGAGCATGGCTCTGCTGCGGTGAACCGCCGGGGGCGGTATCGGTGTGTACCAGATTGTGATGAGAAGTATCTGCGACCCATTTCCGCTTCATCCTGTATCAAGGGAGGAAAGTTTCATGGCTACTTGCACAAGCAGACGAATCGAACAACGCAGAGGCCGATGCCTGGCCGTGGGCCTGGCGACGGCGGGGATGATGGTGGCGGCGACGGCGGCGTCGGCGCAGCCGTGGACCATCACGCAGCCGGTGGCGGAGGAGACGATCACCTTCGATGACGGCATCAACCCGTTCAACGCGGGCACGATCGTGGACGATCACTATTTCGAGGGCGGGTATTCGCTCTACGTGGACCCGGCCGACCAGGCGGTGTGGGACCTGCCGGCGGAGTTTCTGGGTCACAACGTCACGGTGTCGATGCAGGTGTTCGACCAGGGGTTGTGGATCGACCGCGACGTCGACGGGGCGCCGGGCAGCTACCGCCGCGGGCCGTGGTGGGGCGTCTCGGCGCTGCCGGGGACGGAGGGTCACGGTGACGAGCACTACACGGCGGTGGGTTTCGCGGAATTCGCCTCATGGCTGACGTCGACGTCATACGCGTGGAACCCCGCGGACGACCGCTGGGGCGACACGTGGGGCCAGGTCCACAGCCCGTCCCATTACGGGTCGAGGCCTTCGGGGATCCTTGGCGACGGTGGCTGGAGTGAGGAAGTCCTGCTGCCGGAGGAGGAGTGGAGCGATCCGGAGGTGCCGGAGTACGAGACGGTCTGGCACCTGCCGTCGCCCGGCGATGGGGCGTGGCTGGAGTTCACCTTCGATGCGGACTCCGAGGGCAACGTGAGCATTTCGGGTGCCGGCTCGAGCCGGTCGACATCGCTTTCGGACGCGGTGCATCAGATCTATCTGTGGGGTGGCAGCGAGGGCCATCCGGCGCTGAGCGGGTTCTGGGTGGATTCGCTGACGGTGACGGCATCGGAGCCGGTCACGGAGGTGCCGGAGATGAACGTCTGGATGGGGATCAACTCCGAGCCGAACCCGTTCGACGACGTCAACGATCCCTTCGAGTGGAGCCGGGGCTTCGTGCCCGGGCCCGGCGATGCGGCGGTGTTCAACTGGAACACGGACAACTGGGAAGGTGAGGCCGACCCGAGCCATCGCGGCGACCTGCACATCCACGCGGGCGCGTTCAACCCGGACCACATCGTGCATAACAGCACGGGCTTCCCCCGGCCGGTGGCCGACATCGTCCTGCGCAAGGACCTGGAAGTCGAGTCGATCACCTGGGAGACGGGTCTGACGACCGGCCGGGCGAGCCGGCTGCACGTCGGCCACGATGACGGCGAGGGCAACGTCGAGTCGTACACGTTGACGGTCACGAACGAGCACCCGTTCTTCTTCGGCGGTGACCGCGGCGGCTGGCAGTCGATCGACCTGGTGGGCGACTCGGTGCTCGAGTTCGCCGGCGAGGAGCACGTGCTTCAGGCGCGCGGCACCGGATTCCGCCATTCCTGGACCGGCCTTGCCACGCAGCTCGAGCCGATCCGCGGGAGCGGGTCAGTGCAGTTCACGGCCGAGGGCGGCACGGTCACGCTGGGCCACCCCGGCGATCTGCTGCACCGCGTTGCCAATCCCAACCAGGGCCCCAGTGCCCCGACAGTCGCGCCGGCGATCAACGTCGGCGCCAACGAGCTGCATGTGCGCAGTGATCAGACGTGGCTGAACCCCGAGGGCACGGGCATGATCACCCTCCAGGCGCAGGATGGCCTGCCGTTCGTCCAGTCGATCGACGGGGCGCCGCTGCACAACCTCGGGCAGGTCGCGTTCCGCATCCATGGCGGCAACACGGCCCAGATTCCTGAGGGCACGTTCCAGGGCATCCACGCCGGCAGCGACATCGAGCTGCTGGCGGACGTGAACCTCGTCGGCGGCACCGTCGAGGCGGGCGAGGAAGAGGCCCAGCAGAGCGCCTACGGCCTGGTGATCGAGGGCAACCGCAGCGGGTCGCTCAACGGCTACAGCCTCAACCTGGACCGTGGGCTGTCGGTGTGGGCCTTCAACCCCGGCACGGCGTCGTTCACCGTCAACAGCGGCACGCTGAACATCGGCGGTGACCTGGCGCTGACCAGCCTGTATCCCGGCGGAACGCTGATGGATTTGGACGAGTTCGACCCCGGCCTGGACTGGTCCGAGGGCAGCGTCTGGGAGACGGGCAGCACGCAGGATGCGGAAGAGGCCGAGGCGATCGGCTACGTCTTCAACGAAGAGGCCGGCGAGGAAGGCGAGTGGGGCCAGTGGGGCGAGATCGTTGAGTGGACCGAGCTCAACGAGGCTCAGACCGCCCTGCATGTGGATGCGGCCACCGAGCTGAACGTCGGCGGCAGCTTCGTCGTCCAGACCCCGTCGGCCAGCGGCGCGGGGCTGCAGGAGGCGACGGTGAACATGCTCGGCGGGGCCAACCCCACGCCGGTGACGCTCGAGGTCGCCTCGCACATCGACAACGATGTGTTCGCCGACAACGGCTCGTCCGACGGCGGCCACGCCATCGGCACGCTGAACGTCGGCACCAGCGCGCAGGCGGCTCACGTCGTGCTGGTCAACGAGCACCAGAACGACGGCGACGTGATCACGGACGAGGAGTTCATCCATGACGAGCTGACGCTCGTGCACGAGCTCGGCCG
>SLDI01000224.1:0-2732 GCA_007125385.1 Phycisphaeraceae bacterium
CAGGCCCAGCCAGGCGTCGACGTGATCGCCGGCGAACGACGCCAGGGCCTTGCGGGTGGTTTCAGCCTTGTCGGTCTCGCCGGCCTGCTGCGCCTGGGCGAGCAGGATCAGCAGCATCGCGACGTACTCGAGCTGGCAGGCGAGGTGGTCGGGCTTGTCGCCGACGTCCCGGCGCGTCGCGAAGCCGAAGGCGTTGTAGAAGCCCGCCACGTCGCCGAGGATCGCGCCCTTGTCGCGGCGGACGTAGGCCGTCTCGTTGACAGGGCAGGCGATGCCGGCGTCGAAGAGGCGATGATGCTCGTGGCGCTGGGCGTCGACGTCGGTGGCGTCGATGGCCTCGCGCAGGTCGGTGATGCACTGGGCGAGCTGCGGCGTCTCGCGCAGGCCCGCAGCGGCGAGCAGGGCGGTAAGCTCGTGCGCGGGGGGTACGGCGTCGCGCGTCGCGCCGGGCGGACGCAGCCACGCCGCGAGCCAGAGCAGCAGGTCGGCCTGGGCGAGCGTGGCGATGGTGGCGTTGTCGTGGTTGGCGGTCATGGCTTTACCTCGCGGAAAGGCTGGCGTCGTCGGATTCAATGGTGAAGTCCACCCACGCGGACCAGTGCTTGCGCGCCCCGACGTTGCCCGCACCGCCGTCCCACACCGCCACGGCCACCTGCTGCTCGCCGCCGCGGCGCAAGCGCTGGGCCAGGGCGTCGTCGTCGATGTCCAGCGGCCGGGCGATGACGACGCTCCAGCGCCCGTCGCGCCACGCGCCCCGCGCGGCCGTGTGCGACTCGGGCAGCGCGGTGAGCGTGCCGAAGCCCTCGGCGATCATCTCCTCGACAGGCTCGGCGCGCTGGCGCTGGCTCTGCGGGTTGCCCGCCTGCTCGGCGACGAGCCACATCGACCCGTCCTCGTCGAACGCTTCGTCGACGCGGTAGGGGAACTCGCCGTTGGCGAACCAGTAAAGGTCGGACCAGGTGTGGGGGTAGATGTCGATCACGTCCTGAAAGCCCACCTCGCGCTCATGCTCCCACAGCGCCTTCCAGTAGAGAATGTGCACCGGCTGGCCGTCCATGCCCATCATGAACGACGCGTGATCAACCAGCGGGAACTGCACCGCCACGGCGTCGGCGAACACGCCGGCGCGCGTCTGCACCGCCGGCTCGTCGATGTCCCACGTCAGGCGAAACGCGATGACCCGGCCGTCGGTCATGGCCTGGACGTCGACGCGGTCGATGGTCTGCTCGTCAAGCGTCGGCGCGGTCTGGATCTGGGGCATGACGTCGACGCTGACGCTGCGGGCGTCGTCCCACGCGGCGTCGAACGGGTCGTCCATGGCCGGGAGCTGCGCCACCTGCACGGCCCGGAGTCGGTCGTCGTCCGGGGCATCCGTCGCGACGCTGTCGGGGGGGGCGGGCTCGGGTGTTGGCGGCTGCTCGGCCGGGGCCGTGGCGGGCGGCGTTGCGCCGTCGCCCTGCACGACGACGACCGTCGGCCGCTGCGTCGCGATAAACACCGCCGCCACCATCGCGGCGACGACCACCAGCATGCCCGCGACCAGCGTGATGCCCAGGTATGGATTCGTGTTGCTCTCAGCCATGGCTCTGCTCGTTGATGGAGGATTGAAGGTTCAAACGCGTCGCGTCTGGCCACGAAGGCGCGAAGGACGCGAAGAGGGCACGAAGGTATTGCTCATGCCAGGTTGTGCCGGTACACCTCGTGTTGGCGGTCGTAGTGGTCGCGCTCGTAGATCGGCTCGGTGAAGGGCACGTGGGCGACTTCCTTGCCGTCAACGTCCCAGCCCACCGCTTCGTCACCCTGGATCTCAAAGCGGGTAATGATGCGGCTGGAGGCGCCGAACAGCAGCAGCGCCCCGAGCAGCCGCTTGTCGTAGGGGAGCTGGCGATACAGCTCCTTGGCGGCCTCGACATTGGGGCCGAAGAGCTGCTCGAGAAACCCGTTGGGCACGTGCAATGGCGGAATGTAGTAGACGTTCGGGGCCGTGCCGTGCTGCGGGTAGAGCGGCAGGGCGAGCTTGCGGATCCTGACGATGTAGTCCAGCGGGTTGTCCTCGCGCGGCTCGCCGTCGGTGGACAGAAACCCGTGCATGCGGATCTTGCCGATGCACGACTCGACGCACAGCGCCACGTCGCCCTGCTCGACGCGCGGGTAGCAGCCGATGCACTTCTCGCTCGCCCGGCTGATGACGTTGTAAAAGACCTTCTTGTAGGGGCACGCCTCGACGCACTGCTGGTAGCCGCGGCAGCGCTCCTGGTCGACGAGGACGATGCCGTCTTCCTCGCGCTTGTAGACCGCCTTGCGCGGGCAGGCGGCGACGCACGCGGGGTAGTCGCAGTGGTTGCAGATGCGGGCGAGGTAGAACATCCACATCGGGTGCGTGCCGTCGAAGTGCTCGCCCAACTCGGCGATGCCGGCCACCTCGTCCTCGCCAAGGTTGGGGCTGGCGTAGTCGTCGGCGTCGGGCATGTGGCCGTTGGGCGGCTGGTTGGCGCCTTCGGTTTCGAAGATCGTCAGGCTCGTCAACCGCTGGCCGTTCCACGTCGCCGGCTCGGTCTTCTCCAGCAGCTTGAGATCCCAGCCAACGGGGTAGCCGCCCCAGGGCTTGGTCTCGACGTTGTTCCAGAAGATCTGCTCCTGGCCCTTGCCGCTGGTCCAGCAGGTCTTGCACGCGACGGTGCAGGTCTGGCAGGCGATGCACTTGTTGATGTCAAAGACGTACGCCACCTGCC
>SLDI01000432.1:0-2732 GCA_007125385.1 Phycisphaeraceae bacterium
CCCTGCCTGGCGAGCATGCCGACGACCAGCGAGGAGTCGAGCCCGCCGGAGAGCAGCACGCCCACGGGCACGTCGGCGATCATGCGGCGGTCGATCGCCTGGCCCAGCTCGTGGGCGAGGCGGCGCTTCCAATCCTCGGTGGAGTATTTCCGCAGCTCGGCGTCGGGCTCGAAGCTGGGCTGCCAGTAGGTGCGCGGCGTGCGTGAGCCGTCGCTGTCGATGGTCAGCGTGGTGGCCGGCGGGAGCTTGCGCACGCCGCGGAGGATGGTGTAGGGCGCGGGCACGACGCTGTGGAAGCTCATGTAGTGGTGCAGGCCGACCGGGTCGATGCGGGTGTCCACGTCGCCGGCGGTGAGCAGGGCGGGCAGGGAGCTGGCGAAGCGGAGGGACTGCCCGTTGCGGGCGTAGTAGAGCGGCTTGATGCCCAGGCGGTCGCGGGCCATGAAGACGCGGTCGTTGTCGCGCTGCCAGATGACGAAGGCGAACATGCCGTTGAAGCGTTCGACGCAGCGTTCGCCCCAGGCGTGGTAGGCCTTGAGGATCACCTCGGAATCACCGCGGGAGAAGAAGGTGTAGCCTTTGCCTTCGAGCTCCTTGCGCAGCTCGCGGAAGTTGTAGATGCAGCCGTTGAAGACCAGGGCGAGCCCGAGCTGGCTGTCGACCATGGGCTGGTGCGAGGCTTCGGAGAGGTCGATGATCTTGAGTCGGCAGTGCCCGAAGGCGGTGGAGCCGTGGAGGTAGACACCCTGGGAGTCGGGCCCGCGCGAGCGCATGCGCTGGGTCATTCGGCCGACGGCGTCGAGCGAGGCAGCCTGGCCGTTGGTGTTGATGAGCTCGCCGCAGATTCCACACACTTTCTTTAGTCACTCCTGCAATATTGCGCCGACGCGCGGGACGGCGGTGGTGCTTGGCGTGGGGTTGGGCCGATGGATGGGGGAGCACCCCCTTCTGATGGGCCCGCCGCCCATGGCAGGCGGGGCGTCCGTGGCTGCCCGGTGGGCGCTTGCGGCGATTCTAGACGTGGGGGGGACACGCGGCAACCGCCCGGGGCGGGGCGGCAGTCCCCGGTTCGCGACCCCCATACCAGACCACACCCTCCTACCCGTTAACGCCCGTCGTGAACGAGTCCGCGAGCGAAGGGCGGGATTTCGCCGCCCGGGGTTGCTGCTGCTGAACCTGTCGCCTGAGGCGCTGATAATTCGTCCATGGCCGGGGTGCCCGAGCAGTTGCGGTGGATCGACGGTCAGGCCGATGCGATGGCTCAGCTTCTGAGGCAGTGGGCGCAGATCGGCTCAGGGTCGGAGGACGTGGCGGGCCTGGCGCGGATGCTCGAGGCGTTGACCGACCACTTCGATCCGCTGGGCGATGAGCTGCGCCACGTCGAGCTGCCGCCGCGGCCGGTGGTCGACGACGCCGGGCAGGTGGTGCATCGGCCGCTGGGCAAGGCGCTGTGGCTGAGGCGGCGCGGCGAGGCGCCCCACCGTGTGCTGCTGAACATCCACATGGACACCGTCGCGGCCGCGGGCGAGACGGTGCACGTCGCCCGCCCCGAGCCGGACCGCATGGTTGGCCGCGGCGTCGCCGACGCCAAGGGCGGCCTGGTCGTCATGCTCACCGCGCTGCAGGCCCTGGAGCAGTCGCCGGCGGCCGGGGGCGTCGGCTACGAGGTGCTGATCAACCCCGACGAGGAGCTCGGCTCGCCCGGGTCGATGCCGCTGCTGGCCGACTGCGCCCGGCGCTGCGACGTCGGGCTCGTCTTCGAGCCCAGCCTGGACAACGGGGCGATGGTCTCGCAGCGCAAGGGCTCGGGCAACTTCACGCTGGTCGTGCGCGGGCGCAGCGCCCACGCCGGACGCGAGATCGAAGCCGGGCGCAACGCCGTCACCGCCGCGGCCCGGATCGTCACCGAGCTCGACGCGATCAACGGCTGGCTGGCGGGCACGAGCGTCAACGTCGCCCGCGTCGTCGGTGGCGGGCCGAGCAACGTCGTGCCGGACCTGGCGGTGTGCCGCTTCAACGTCCGCTACGCCGAGCCGGGCCATGAGCGTCGGCTTCGTCGGCGGCTGGCGCGGCTGCTCGAAGAGGCCGAGCGACGCGACGACGTCGAGACGCAGTTGCACGGCGGGTTCACCGCCCCGCCCAAGCTGCTGGACCCGCCCATGGCCGCGCTGATGGAGCACGTCGCGGCCATCGGACGGGAGCTGGGCCTGCCCATCGCCTGGCGCAGCACCGGCGGGGTGTGCGACGGCAACCGCCTCGCCGCCGCGGGCCTGGCCAACGTCGACACCCTCGGGCCCCGCGGCGGCGAGCTGCACAGCCGGCGCGAGTACGTTGTGCTCAGTTCGCTTGCCGAGCGTGCCAAGCTCGCCGCCGGCCTCATGATCAAGCTTGCCGCCGGCGAGCTCGCCTGGCCGGGACGCTCGACGACGCAGCAGCAGCGCGACGTGGGGTGAGGGGGAATGATTTCCGATTTATGATGGCTGATGGCTGATTGCTGGCGGATGCACGGGTGCGACTCACCGCCGTGAACTTACCTGGTGACGGTGCTGATGTAGGGTGGGTAGAGCGCAGTGAAACCCACCACGTCGGCCGGGGATCCGCGGCAAATCTGGTGGATCTGGTTATGCACTTTACTCTAGTGCATGTTGGGGCTACTCTGGCACGTATGGGCGAGGCGTTTCCACGGAATCTCATGTCGTTCACCCGGCGGTTCGCCACCGACGAGGCATGCG
>SLDI01000546.1:0-2730 GCA_007125385.1 Phycisphaeraceae bacterium
ACCCACCGCGAGGCCGTGAAATCACCCACATTCGTGGTGGGTTTCGCTGCGCTCTACCCACCCTACACGCGGACGCGACGCGCTTTCGCCATCCGATGATCAGTAGCTGGCGTTATCACGCCCCAGGCGCGCCTCCCGCACCAGGCAGTACAGCACCGGCACGGAGAACATCGTCAGCAGCACGAACAGCATCCCGCCGACGCTCGGGATCGCCATCGGGATCATGATGTCCGCCCCCGTGCCCGTGGCGGTGAGCACCGGCAGCAGGGCAAGAATGGTCGTCGCGGTCGTCATCAGGCATGGCCGGACGCGGCGCTGCGCCGCCTCGACGGTGGCCTGTCGCACCTCGGCCACGCTTCCCGGCGGCTGCCGGGCGAAGCGCTGGTTGAGGTACGTCGCCATGACGACGCCGTTGTCCACCGCGATGCCGAACAGCGCCAGGAAGCCGACCCACACGGCCACGGACAGGTTGATCGGCGCGAGGTTGAACAGCTCGCGCATGTTGACGCCGAAGACGTCGAAGTTGGCGAACCACGGCTGGCCATAGAGGTGAATCATCGCGAAGCCGCCCGCCCACGCCACGGCGATGGAGCTGAAGACGATGAGCGTCGTGGCGACGCTGCGGAACTGGAAGTAGAGGATGAGGAAGATGATGACCAGGGCCACGGGGATGACCACGCGCAGTGTGGCCGCGGCGCGGACCTGGTGCTCGTAGTTGCCCGCGAAGCGGTAGCTCACCCCCGCGGGGATGTTGAGCGTGCCGTCGGCGACGCGGGCGTCGAGGTAGTCGCGCACCTGCTCGACGACGTCGACCTCGGCGAGCCCGGCCGCGGGGGCGAAGGTGACGTAGGCGGTGAGGAACGTGTCTTCGGAGCGGATCATCTGCGGCCCGCGGCTGTAGCGCACGTCGGCAAGCTCGGCGAGCGGGATCTGCGCCCCGTCGGCCCCCGCCACGCCCGCCACGAGCACGCGCTCGAAGTCCTCGATGTCCTGCCGTCGCTCGCGGGCGTAGCGCACGCGCACGGGGTAGCGCTCGCGGCCCTCGACGGTGGTCGTGGCGACCATGCCGCCGATGGCCGTCTGGATCGTCTCGTGCACGTCGGTCATCGCCAGGCCGTAGCGGTCGATGGCTTCGCGGTCCGGGTGGATCTCGAGGTAGGGCTTGCCCACGACGCGGTCGGCATTGACGCTGCCGGCGCGCACGGCCGGCACCTCGCGCACGAGCGCTTCAAGCCGCACGGCCATGCGATCGAGCGTGTCGAGATCCGTGGCGCGCAGCTTGATGCCCATGGGCGCCCGCATGCCCGTCTGAAGCATGACCAGGCGCGTCTCGATCGGTTGCAGCGGCGGCGCGGACGTCGTGCCCGGCAGGTGCGCTGCCTGCTCGAGCTCGTCCCAGATGTCGCTTGGGCTCTGGATGTGGTCGCGCCACTGGCGATACGGCCGGCCGCCGCGCTCGGCGACGATGAGCTCGCCATCCTCGTCGCGCAGAAACTCGCCGCGCTCGCGGTCGTAGGCGAAGTTGACGCGCCGCCCGGCGTCGTCGGTGACGTACTCGCTCTTGTAATTGATGACGGTTTCGAGCATGGACACCGGGGCCGGGTCGAGCGCGGACTCCGCCCGGCCGATCTTGCCGAACACGCCCTCGACCTCGGGCACGGACGCGATGGCCATGTCCTGGTAGCGGAGCACGTCCAGCGCCTCGCCTATTGAAGCGTGGGGCATGGTCGTGGGCATCCAGAGAAACGCGCCCTCGTCAAAGGGAGGCATGAACTCGCGGCCGAGCCCGGGCAGCGCATGCGCGACGGCGACCCACGGCCGGGACAGCCGAACCTCCTCGTAGTAGTGCCAGGCCAGCAGCGTCCCCGCGGCGACGACGGCGAGCAGCAGCACGAGCGGTGGGGCCACGACGGCCGCGGCGAGGATGCGCGGCCCGCCCGCGGCGCGCAGCAACCCATGCACGTCCCACGCCACCGCCAACACGGCAAAGACCACCAGCAGCGGCAGCGCCATCGGCGCCACCGCGTTGAACCCCAACCACACCGTCAGCCCGAATGCGACAAGCGCCGCGGGGATGACGAGGAACGTGCCCTTGAGCATCAGCACGACGCGCAGCACGTGGCGATAGACGAGCATGAACACCCAGAACGCCGCCAGCAGCCCGCCTAGAAGCACGACGACGAAAATGACGTTGCGCACCAGCCCGCGCTCGGGCCCCAGCGGCTCCCACACAATGGCGAGGATGCAGGCGACGACGGCCGCCGCGACGGCGCTCGCGAGCCACGTCGCGACGCGCCGCAGGGCGCCGGCGAAGCGCTCCGCCGACGCAACCCAGCGCTCGGGGAAGATCGGCCGCATCATCGCGGGCAGGTCGTCCTCGAGCAGGTGATAGATCACCACCGCCAGCAGCAGCAGGCCCGCGGCCCAGACCCACGTCCAGCCCTGCAAGATGCCCGCGACCATCACCACGATCGCCGCGACGCCCAGGCCAAAGAGCAGCGCCCGTCGCAGCACGCGCCGGCGCAGGTCGCTGGCCACCACCACGTGCACGGCCGCGGGCACGATCACCAGCGCGGCGAAGATCGCGCCGACGAGCACGAACGTTTTCGTGTACGCCAGCGGGATGAACATCTTGCCCTCGGCCCCGGTCATGGTGAATACGGGCAGGAAGCTGATGATCGTCGTGCTGATCGCGGTGAGGATGGCCGGGCCCACCTCGCGCGTGCCGCG
>SLDI01000051.1:0-10507 GCA_007125385.1 Phycisphaeraceae bacterium
ACGTCGCCCGGCGGACCATCCGGCAGCCCGGCATCCCACGCTTCGCCGCCACGGCCCTGCTGGGCGGATATGGCTGGCTCGCGGTCGGCGGTGTGCTGGCCTGCTACTACGCCGTCCTGACACCCGGCGGAGTCGGCCAGCACTGGACCCTCACCGCGCCCATGGGCGGGCTGGTCTACGATGCAATCTGGCATTGCCTGCTACTGGGCTTCGTCTTCGCGATGATCTTCGGCCACGCGCCGATCATCTTCCCCGCCGTGCTGGGCATCCGGATGCGTTTCACCCGGCTGTTCTACGCACACCTGGCAGTGCTGCACCTGACGCTGGCGATGCGGGTTATCGGCGACCTGGCGGTGTGGCCCGACTGGCGGACCGCCGGTGGGATCGGCAACGTGGCGGTGGTACTATTGTTCATGGGCGTTACGCTGAGCAGTGTCCGTCGGCCCCAGGTCGGCGGGTCGAGATCGGCGCCGCGTCGACCCGCCACCGCTGCGAAGTCCATCCCGCTGCACCGTCCGCAATGAATCGTGAGTCCGAGGTTCCCATGCCAGCGCCTGCCCGCCAATCTGAACATGTTGACACGCTCAGGGGCGTGGCGCTTTTCGAGGGGCTGGCACGCGATGCACTCAACGAAGCGCTCGCAGCCGGCCGGCTGCGCACGTTCGCCACGGGGGCGGTGCTCTTTCGCCAGGAAGGTACAGCCGAGACGTTCTACGTCATCCTCGCCGGTCGCATTCGCGTCACCGAGGTCACGCCCGAAGGTCACACGGTCCTGTTGCGATTCATCCAGGGCGGGCAGATGCTCGGCGGCATGGCGGCGCTGGAAGGGATGACCTACCCGGTCAATGCCGAGGCGGTGCAGGAGACGCGCGTACTGAACTGGTCCACGCAGGCGATAACGCGGCTGATGGATCGTCACCCGAAGATCATGCGCAACGCGATGCGGCTAATGGTCGAGCGGATCAAGGAGTTGCAGCAGCGGTCGGTCGAACTGGCCACGGAGCGCGTCGAGCAGCGCGTCGCCCGGGCATTGCTGCGGCTGGTTCGGCAGGCCGGCCGACGGACGGACGAAGGCATCGCACTGGACATGCAACTGTCGCGGCAGGACCTGGCCGAGCTGACCGGCACGACGCTCTACACCGTCAGCCGCGTGCTCAATCGCTGGCAGAGCGACGGCCTGGTGGAGATCGGCCGACAGCGCATCGTCATCCGCAAGGCGCACCCGCTGGTGGAGATTGCCGAAGGCTTATGAACGGGAAGATGGCCATGAGCGACGAACACAAGAACCAACAGGACGTTTTCAATATTCGGATGAAGCGCCGGGACGAGCCGGGCGAGCCTGCCTACTGGAACACGTTTGAGTTGGCGTATCGGCCGAGCCTGAATATCACCTCAGTGCTTCAGGAGATCGCCGCGCATCCGGTGACCGTCGATGGCGATCGCGTCCGCCCGCCGGTCTGGGAAGCGAACTGCCTGGAGGAGGTGTGCGGCTCATGCACTTTCCTGATCAACGGCCACGTGCGACAGGGTTGCTCCGCGCTGGTGGATGATCTGCTCAAGCACGGCCGTACGATCACGCTGGAGCCGATGAGCAAGTTTCCTGTGATCCGCGACCTGTACGTGGATCGCACGCGCATGTTCAACGACCTGAAGCGCATTCAAGGTTGGGTGCCGATCGACGGCACGCACGCTCTCGGCCCCGGCCCCACGGAAAGCCCCGAATCGCAGCAGATGCGCTATGCCCTCTCCCGCTGCATGACCTGCGGCTGCTGCCTGGAGGCATGCCCGCAGTACACGAAGGACAACGACTACGTCGGCCCGTTCATCTTCGCCCAGACGCTGCTGTTCAACATGCACGAGACCGGCAAGAAACTCCAGAAGCAGCGACTGGACGTCATGATGGAACCCGGCGGGATCAATCACTGCGGCCAGGCACAGAACTGCGTCAAGGTCTGCCCCAAAGAGGTCCCCATCACGGAAGCCATCGCCCACATCGGCCGGCAGACGACCGTGCATGCGATCAAGAAGTTCTTTCAGGGCAAGTGAGTCGCTGCCTGAAGGCCGACGACGGGTCACGAGTCAACCCGCCGGCATGCGTTCGATGCCAGCCGCTCGGCCTTCTTTTGCTCGGCCCGAATCTCCGGATCGACGGCATAAGTGAGATTCTTCGGCAGAACGCAGCCCTTTCGGCCGGGCACGCAGTCGATGTTCAACCGACGGCACCAGTCGTGCTTCTCATCAAAATAGGGGCAGGACCAGCTCGACATGATCAATCGCCTTGTGATGGTGTTCCTATCTATTGGCGCCAGTACTCGTTGGCCTTCGCCACGGTCTGGAAATGCACCGCCACAACATGGGATGCCGCCGTCAGGCTGTCCGGATCGTTCGCGTACTGATCCCGCAGGCCGTGAAGCACTTCGCGGTCCGGTTGCGTCTCCGTGACGCCCTTGCGCGCCAATGTCAGAGCAAGAGCGAATCCTTCTTCAGGCGTGGCAGTGATCAGCGTGAGTTCGTCATTGCCGTTCTGAACATCGGCGTCCGCATGCGCCCACGGCTGCCAGGCAAACAGGATGGCGGTCAGCGCTATCGCCGTCACGCCGGCCGATGTCAATGTCGCTCGCTTCATATCCTCTTCTCCGTTTCACAATGAATCAGCATGTGCTCCGCAAAGCAGGGTATCCGCCCTCGCCCTCCCTGTATGGTGGCAAGCGCAGGCCTCGATGTCGAGACAAGGCTTGCCGATCGAGCGCCGGACAGTCAGTCACGAGACAGACCCGTTCAACGCTTGGCCACCTTCACCCGCCACTGCTCGGGGCCGTGTTCAAGATACTCCCATGCGAAGGCCACCTCACTCTCGGCTTCGATCTGATAGTAGAGCGGCTTGGGGTCGTGGTCGTTCGTGAAAATAAAAGCTTCGCCTGACTGCAGCCTGTCAAAGGCATCAAAGACCATATCGTGCCGCTTGGCTGGCGGATGCGGGCGCACGTCGAACGCCTCAACCACCGCGGCACCTGTGGTATCCAATCCCTGCTCAGCCTGCTTTTCGATGTGGATCACGTACTCATCAGGTCCTTGCGTTTTGTAGGTCCAGGTGTGCTGGCCTTCAAACTTCTCCTGAAAAATCAAACGGATCTCGTCCGGGTCCTCGGCGGCCAGGATCTCCATGATCGCACCGACCGGCATCATGCCATAACGATGGAAGATCACATGCTTCCAGTCGGCCTGTTCCGTCTTGCGAAGGTCGATCAGCGTTGAAGCCTCGGCGAGATCACGCCCCTGCGAGTCCTCGGTCCGCGTGACCCTGACTTTCCATGCCTTGCCCCCACGCGTGAGATACTCCCAGCCAACCACGTCCCCGAAGATGGACCGAAACTCGTAGTACAGCGGCTTCGGGTCATGGTCGTTAATGAACGTGAAGCTCTCGCCCCTGAGCAGGTCGCGAAAGATCTGCAAGAGCAACTCGTGTCGCTTGATCGGCACGTAAACCCGAACGTCCAGTGCTTCAGTCGTCGTCATTGGTCACCTCGTTGTAGATGGTGTTTTGGTGTGCCGGCAACGCCCGTCAGGTAGTGCATGACGCCGTTGAGTCGCTCAGCCTCGCGCGGCGCGACGTGCCGCAGCCGGGCGTACCCCTCGGCAGCGATACGACACGCCTCGTCGGCTTGCCCCGCGTCCGCCATGCCACGCAGTGACCTGACAAACAGGCGGTTGATTTCCGCCAAAGCCTCGCCTTTGGTTGATGGACGCATCACGCTTCAATCCCTTGCCGTGGCAGATAGAACCTCAGGAACCAGAGAGATCGTAAGTCCCTGCTTGTTCTCTCTCTTTGCGGCAGATCAAAGAAGCAGCATGAAAATGTGTGACGATTCCGCAGGAGCGCTCGGCAGTGCGATGAGATCGTCGCTGCCGTTGTGCTCAGATCGCCTCGCCGTCGCGAACCCAGGAATCGTCGTGCTGATACCGGCGAACCCACCGCAGCAATTCGATGACGCGGCCATCGGCGATGCGATAAAAGACCTCCCGGCCACGCTGCCGACGGTGGAGCAGACCGTTCAGGTGCAGCCGGGTGAGGTGCTGGCTGACGGCGTACTGCGGCTGGCGGAGTTGACGGGCCAGGTCATTGACCGACAGGGGGCGCGTCGACCGCTCCAGCCGCTCCAGCAGACGGATGCGAACCGGGTGCGCCGCGACGCGCAGAGTCTGCACGGCCTGCTGAAGGGATCGCTGGGAAACCCCGCGCTTGGGTGTGGCTCGCTCCATGACATCAGTATATATGCACATTTATGCATGTTTCAATATGACTTCAAATGCCTTATATGAAGGTATTTATAAAAGATGTAAAACCATCATTTGGGTTATTTTGTTTCGCCGATTTTCGACTACGATGGAAGGCAACGATGGAGGGGGTGATCATTGGCCCGGAGCGAATTACCATGCCGGCAACAAGCGTCAAAGCATCAGCATCATCCCGGACCAATCAGAAGCACCAGCCCGAATCCAATCGACAGGTCGAGGCGGAACGGCCGACCGCCGTCGCGCTGACGATTCTCTACGGTACGGAAACCGGCAATGCCCAGCAGCTCGCCGAGCAGGCTGCGGAGCAGGCTCAGCAGCGCGGGCTCAGCGCCCGGGCGATCGACATGGCCAACTACAAGCCGCGGGAGCTGAAGGCCGAACGACTTCTGATGATCGTCACCGCCACCCACGGCGAAGGCGATCCGCCCGAGCCGGCTCAACCGTTTCACGAGTTCCTGCACAGCCGCAAGGCGCCGGCGCTGAAGCACCTGCGCTTCGCCGTCCTGTCGCTGGGCGATTCCAGCTATGAGCACTTCTGCCAGACGGGCAAGGACTTCGACGCGCAGCTTGAAACGCTCGGCGGCACGCGTCTCGCCGATCGTGTGGATTGCGACGTGGACTACGAAGATGCGGCCGAGGCATGGATCGAGCAGTCGCTGGCACGCTTTGCCGAGATCGTTGAGCGCGAGCCGGAGCTTCGGCAAGGGGCGACGCCGGCGGTTGCCTCGGAACCCGCCCAGGCTCGCGAAGCTCCCGCGTACGACAAGAAGAATCCTTTTCCGGCCGAGATCCTGGAAAATGTACGCCTGACGGGCCGAGGCTCGGCCAAGGAAACCCGCCACGTCGAGCTTTCGCTGGAAGGCTCGGGCCTCCGGTTTGAGCCGGGCGACATTCTCTGCCTTGCGCCGCGGAATCGGCCGGAGGTTGTTGACGCGCTGCTCGCCGCCACGGGCTTTTCCGCCAGTGAGCTGGTCGACACGCGCAGTGGGCGGATGTCGTTGGCCGAGGCGCTGGCGCGGGAATATGAGATCACGACGCTGACGCCGCCGTTTCTCAAGGCATACGCTCAGTGCGGGGGGCATGCGTCGCTTCAGGCGTTGCTTGAGCCATCGAACCGTGAAAAGCTGAACGACTACATCTGGGGCCGACACGTCATCGACGTGATCGAGCAGTTTCCGGTTCCTGATCTTGAGCCTCGCGGTTTTGTCGAGATGCTGCGCCGCCTGCCGGCGCGCGAGTATTCCATCGCCTCCAGCTTCGAGGCCAACCCGGACGAGGTGCACCTGACCGTCGCGGCGGTGCGCTACCACAGCCACGGACGCGATCGCCACGGTGTGGCGTCGACGTACCTCGCGGACTTGACCGAGCCGGGGACGCAGATTCCGGTGTACGTCAAGCCGAACAAGACGTTCAAGCTGCCGGCCGATCCGGATACGCCGATCATCATGATCGGGCCGGGCACGGGTGTGGCGCCCTTCCGTGCGTTCATGCAGCATCGCGAATACGACGAAGCCAGGGGTCGCAACTGGCTCTTCTTCGGCGAGCAGCGCTTCCGTACCGATTTTCTCTATCAGACCGAATGGCAGGCCTGGCTGAAGCAGAGACTGTTGCATCGCATTGACCTTGCATTTTCACGCGATCAGTCGCAAAAGGTGTACGTGCAGGATCGGATGCTCGAGCGCAGCCGGGAGCTGTTCGCCTGGTTGGAGGAGGGGGCCCATGTTTACGTCTGTGGCGATGCCGATCGCATGGCTCCAGACGTGCACCGGGCGCTTGAAACCATCGTGCATCGTGAGGGCGGCGTTTCCGCCGAGCGAGCGACTGAGTATGTGAAGAACCTTCAACGCGAGAAGCGCTACCAGCGCGACGTGTATTGATGCTGGCTGGAGAATGAACGATGAGTGACAATGACACCGACTACGGCAACCTCAGTCAGCCGCTCGACCAGCTTCATCCCAACGAGCGGGGCAAGGTCAAGAGCAACTATCTGCGCGGCACCATCGCCGAGGGGCTGACCGGTCCGGTCACCGGTGCGATCAGCGAAGCAGACAACAACCTCACCAAGTTCCACGGCATTTACATGCAGGACGACCGCGACCTGCGCGATGAACGCCGTCGGCAGAAGCTTGAGCCCGCGTACCAGTTCATGATCCGCCTGCGCATGCCAGCTGGTGTGTGCACACCCGAACAGTGGCTGAAGCTCGACGAGCTCGCCCGCACCCACGCCAACGGCACGCTGCGCATCACCACCCGGCAGACCTTCCAGTTCCACGGCGTACTCAAGGGTGACCTCAAACCCACCATGCAGGGCATTCACCAAGCACTGCTCGACACCATTGCCGCCTGTGGCGACGACAACCGTGGCGTGGTCGCCTCCGCCAACCCGCATCAATCCGCGCTGCACAAGCAGATGCACGAACTGGCGAAGCAGGTCAGCAATCACCTGCGGCCGCAAACGCGGGCCTACCACGAAATCTGGCTCGACGAGCAGCGCGTCGCCACCAGCGACGATGACAACGTCGAGCCGATCTACGGCAAGACCTACCTGCCGCGTAAATTCAAGATCGGCTTCGCCGCGCCGCCGACCAACGACGTCGACATCTTCAGCCAGGACCTGGGCTTTATCGCCATCGCCGACGAGGCCGGCGAGCTGGCCGGCTTCAACGTCTGCGTCGGCGGTGGCATGGGCCGCACTGACAACGACGATCGGACCTATCCACGCCTGGCCGACGTGATCGGCTTCTGCCGACCGGACCAAGTGGTCGACGTGGCTGAGAAGATCGTCACCATCCAGAGGGACCACGGCAACCGCGTCGACCGCAGCCAGGCCCGCATGAAATACACCATCGACCGCTTCGGCCTGGATTGGTTTAAGGCGGAATTGGCGAATCGTCTGGGCAACGCATTGGAGCCGGCACGCGATTACACATTTACCCATAACGGCGACCGTTACGGCTGGGTGCAAGGCGAAGGCGGCAACTGGCATTACACACTCTTCATCGAAAACGGCCGCGTGCGCGATCGCGACGACCTGCCGCTGATGACCGGCCTGCGCGAGTTGGCACGCATCCACACCGGCGAGTTCCGCCTGACCTGCAATCAGAATCTCATCATCGCTAACGTCTCCGAACAGGCGCGATCGGACGTGGACGTACTGCTGAAACAATACCGCCTGCATAACACCACGCACCACTCGGCCCTGCGACTGAACTCCATGGCCTGCGTCGCCTTTCCCACCTGTGGCCTGGCGATGGCCGAGAGCGAACGCTATTTGCCTTCGCTCATTGGCAAGCTGGAGACGGTCATGGAAGAAGCCGGCCTCGCCGACGACGCCATCACTGTCCGTATGAGCGGCTGTCCCAATGGCTGCTCCCGGCCGTACATCGCCGAGATCGGCTTCACCGGCCGGGGGCCCGGCAAGTACAACGTCTACCTCGGCGGCGGCTTCCAAGGCCAGCGCCTCAATCGCCTCTATCTGGAGAATGTCGGCGAGGAAAAAATCCTTGACGCACTGACGCCGCTCATCCATCAATATGCCCGCCAACGGCTACCCGGTGAACCCTTCGGCGATTTTGTCATTCGAGAAGGGATTGTTCGCGAAGTGACCACCGGCAAAGATTTCAACACGTGACCGCCAGCGGGGATTGGCAATGCCTCGACCTGAGATTCGCATTAAACGCGCGTATGAACCACCGGGATCGGAGGATGGTTTGCGCGTGCTGGTTGATCGCGTCTGGCCGCGCGGACTGTCGAAGGACGCGCTTCAACTCGACCGCTGGATGAAGTCAACCGCACCGTCGACCGAGCTTCGCAAGTGGTTCAATCATGAACCTGGAAAGTGGGCGCAGTTCAGGAAGGCGTATCTCGCCGAGCTTCGGGAACACAAGGACGAACTGCGATCGATGTTGAGTGATGCCGCCAGCAACACGATCACATTAGTCTACGGTGCACGCGATGAGAAACATAACCATGCGATCGTTCTGCGCGAATACCTCAAGCGGCTGCGATCACGATGAGCGAGGGCGTGATCTGCCGCGCCGATCTGGCGGGGGCTATTCCAATGGCGGCCAGCCCATCGCTCGTCGCCAGACCATGATCTGGCCGATGTGCATGGCCTCGTGAACGTGCATCAGATAGACCAATGCGCAATCGGTGGTGCCGAACGCCTCAGCCCACCGCGGCAAACCCGGCGGCCGGTCGAACGTCGCGGACTCGACTCCCGCCAGCAATTCAATCACCTGCTCGTGATGATTGCAATACCGCTCCAGCAATGTCTGGCGATCAGGGTACAACGAAGAATCATGCACGGGCGTGGAGCCGGCATCATAAAGATCGGCATCGGTTGCCGTGGCTGGGTCGTCGACCACCTCGCCGCGAAGCAGGGACAGGATGGCCGGGTGATAGTGAATCAGATGCGCGATGGTCCAAGCCGGATGATTGACCACGCCGTGCGGCTGACGGGTCATGCCGTCGGTTGACACATCCGTCAGCAAGGCCTCAAGCTGCTGCCGGTTCTGTCGCCAGCCGTTCATTAAAAGGGTATTCACTTCAGACATGATGTTTGTTTCCTTTCCATGTCAAATACAAGCTCTCAGAAGCATGCCCTTGAATCGACGGGTGCGTAACCGGTATCGTAACGCGGCATGGCTGAACCGGGAGAGAGGCACGTTCTGAACGAGGCGTCCAACGACTGGTCGCGAGACGGCCAGAAGGCACTCACTCGGGTGTTTCATAAGCCGCCTGTACGGATCGCCTAAAACCTGTCTTCATAAACGCATGGATCATGATGGCGACGAATAAGGCACCGCCCCCCAGCGCCAGCGTGCCTCCAATTCCGGCCACGACCAGTCCGATCCACTCCGACGATGCCGCGATGTGCTGCTCCTGTCCGTACACCTTGCGTGCAGCCTGTCCCAGCCCGCCGGCAATCGCCAGCCCGATCACAAACACCATCTGACCTGTGCCGTACACAAGTGGCTGCCAACGGATCAGTGCCCGTCGGCCAGCGGTAGCGCCCGCCGGTGAAAACAACACCAGCAGCACGCTCATGTATGCGACGCTTACCGCCCCGATGTTGGCGTGGTAATGAGCAGGAAGCAGCGTGGTGTCCGCAGCAACAAAGGCACCCAGGCCGAAGCCCGCCAGTGTCATCACCGCGCTGGTCAGCAACCCAATGAACGCGACCGTTGCGGGCCGAGAGACCGAAAAATGGTGGTGATATCGCCACAGTGAAACCGCTCCAGCGCCCATCAGAAGAAGCGTCGCCGGGAACAGCCCGAATTCCATCATGCGCGTAAACCATCGATCGGAATACGCGCCGAATGTCAGCCACGGGCCCGGCAACACCGGCAGAACTACCATCGCGGCAAGAATCCTTGCAAAACGGACGGATATTGTCATTCGCCCGGTCAAGCGATGCAGCAGAATCAACCATGCCACGAACATGCCCAGAGTGTTGAAAGCCTGCAGAACGTGCCCACCGCCCCAGGCCAGCCGTTCGTAATGAGCTTGCTGCGCAAGTCCCTCAGGTTGAGTCCACCACGCCCCGGCGAACGTCAGCATTGCGACGAAAAACACCAGCGCCGCCGCCTTGAGCATCGGCCAGGCGTCGGCGGAAATCAACGAACATGTTCCTCCACGGCTTATCCAAGGTGCATTCAAGAATTCCCAGCCGAGCCCGCACGCCAGCAGGATCAAGCCGATCAAGAAGACGGGATGATCCAGCACAGGCACATAGTTCGAAAGCACGGGCGCAGCATCGCCGACAAACGTCGAACTCGCCAAGGTGACGATTCCCAGCAAGGCGATGGCTAGGCCGGGCCAAGTCTTCATATGCGAATGCGAGTGCTCTGGAAGCAGCCGGATCATGCCCGCAACGCAAGCCAGGAACCAAGCCCCCAGCGACAGGTTCACGTGCACAACGAGACTGCGGTGGGCCAACTCAGGATCACGAACCAGAATCTCGCCAATGGCAGGAAGACGAGCGGCAACGAGAACGAGCGCAAAGACTCCTGAAGCGGCCAGAGAAATGGTCGCCAACACGAACCAGCGCGTCGCGGTGGCGCTCACGGGTATAACGCTATTTCCAGGGCGTGCCCGGAGCGTTGAGGGAATTTCGTCACCAGTCGTTATCGTCATCGTTTACCTGCGAATTGCATAGAAGCCCGGCGGATCGCTGCACGGGAATGAATGGTCTCCCGCTTCATCCACG
>SLDI01000518.1:0-2716 GCA_007125385.1 Phycisphaeraceae bacterium
CCGCCGCCGGGCCTCCGCCACCGGGCCTCCGCCGGCGACACCCCGGATTTTCCCCCCGGGGTTAATTTTGTCTTGCTCTGGGGGTGGCCACGGTGTTAATGTGCGGCATTGAGGGGCAGGTTCGGTTACCCGGCCTGCCGCGGGGACACGGGGCGGACCGTGGAGAGAGAGCACCGGGGGGGCAGCCGGCAGCGATTGCACTGCGCGGCGGGCGCGGTAGCGTCGCCGGTGGAGCGGGGCACAGCCCCGGCTCAGCAGCCACGACAGTTCCGCCGCCGTGCAGCGCAGCCGCGGCCATCGCTTCGCTCTACCCACCCTACAACCGCACCAGAGCCGTAGAGTTCACGGCGTTGAGTGGCACCATGGGGCGATCGGCCATAGCCAACCGCCAATCCCTCACCGCATGTACCGGCTGCCCATGTCGCTGGCGTGCTTGCTCAGCCGATTGTGCACGTACAGCGCTTCGAGCAGCAGCTCCCCGGCGCAGGCCAGTTCCTGCTCGTCGGCCGGGTCCAGCTCCATGCGCCGCGCCAGGTCGCTTGCCGCCTCGACCAGGCCCGTCACGTGCCGCATCGAGGCGATCTGCTCCGCCGCCGCCACGTCGTCGCCCACCGCCAGCTTCAGCCCCTGCTCGAACTCGTCCGTCACGGCCTCGAACTCCGCCACGTCCGCCACCTGGTCGAACACCGCCCGCACCGCCTCGCCCACCAGCGACACCACGAGCTTGTCCTCGGTGTTGTCGGCGTCCTCGGCCAGCATCAGCTCGATCTTGCCCCGCGTCGAGCTCAGGATGTGCGCGAGATCGCAGATGCGCGGCACGATGCGCGTCTCGCCGGTCAGCAGCCCGCGCCGCTCGGCCGAGCTGACCATGTTCTCCACGCACGCGATGCTCGTGCGCACGCTCACGCCCGACGCCTGGTTGATGTGCGGGCTCTTGCGCGCCTGCGCCACCGCCTCCTCCACGATCCGCAGCATCACGTCCGGAATCTCCACCCCGGGCACCAGCGGCGCGTCGTCCGGTCCGCCCGCCTCGCCCACGTCGCGGCGCACCCACGCGTTCTCCCGCGTGATGTGCATCGCCTCGTCCGTCGTGCGCGGGTAGTGCGTGCGGATCACCGACCCGATGCGGTCCTTCAGCGGCGTGACGATCCGCCCGCGGTTGGTGTAATCCTCCGGGTTGGCGGAGAACGCCAGGCACACGTCCAAGTTCAGTCGAACGGGGTAGCCCCGGATCTGCACGTCCCGCTCCTCCAGCACGTTAAAGAGCCCCACCTGGATGCGCGGCGCCAGGTCCGGCAGCTCGTTGATCGCGAACAGCCCCCGGTTCGTGCGCGGGATGAGCCCGAAGTGCATCGTCGACTCGTCGGAGAGGTAGCGGCCCTCGGCGTGCTTGACGATGTCGATCTCGCCGATGAGGTCCGCGATCGTCACGTCCGGCGTCGCCAGCTTCTCGTGGTAGCGATCCGAGCGGTGCATCCAGCGGATCGGCGCGTCGTCGCCCGCCTCGGCCACCGCCCGCCGGCCCATCGCCGTCATCGGCTGCACCGGGTCGTCGGGGATCTCCACCTCCGCCAGCACCGGCACCCACTCGTCCAGCAGCTCCGGCAGCATCCGCAGCATCCGCGTCTTGGCCTGGCCACGCAGCCCCAGGAAGAGGATGTCGTGGCGCGAGAGGATGGCGTGGACGATCTGCGGCAGCACCGTGTGCTGGTAGCCCCGGATCCCCGGGAAGATCTCCTCGTTCTCGCGCAGGCGGCGCACCAGGTTCTCGCGCATCTCCTGCTTGACACTGCGGTAACGGTAGCCGGTGGATCTGAGCTGCCCGAGCGTCGCTGCCGAGGGATGAGATGCCATGATCGACTCACTGCAAGGTTCGAGCGCCCCGCCGCCGCACCACCGCCAACGCTAGAGCCGGGCCCGGCTCAAGTCAATAGCGGGGACCGCGGCCCCCGACCGCTGAACCGGCACGCTAACGCCCGTCCTGAGCGAGTCCGCGAGCGAAGGGCGGGATTTCCGGCCCCGTGTGCGTTAACATCCACCCAACCCCATGCCCGACCAGAGCTTGACAACCCCCGAGGCCACACGCGAGGCTCACCCCCTTGGCCCCCTCTGGCAAGGTGGAGGCTGCCTCTCCGGCCTCGCGCTGGACAACGTCAGCTTCGCCTACCACCATAGCCAGCCCGTCGTCGAGGGCATCACCGCCCGCCTCGCGCCGGGCAAGCTCACCTGCATCATCGGCCCCAACGCCGCCGGCAAAACCACCCTCCTGCGCCTCATGCTCGGCCAGCTCACGCCCCACGCCGGCCGGATCACCCTCGACGACAGGCCCATCGCCCGCCTCGGCCCGCTCGCGCTGGCCCGGCGACTGGCCTACGTGCCGCAGCGCGGCCACGTCAGCTTCGCCTTCACCGTCCGCCAGATCGTGGCCATGGGCCGCTTCGCCGCCGGCCCCGACGCCGCCGCCGTCGACCACGCCCTGGCCCAGTGCGACCTGGCCCAGCTCGCCGACCGCGTCTTCAACCATCTCTCCGGCGGTCAGCAGCAACTGACCATGATCGCCCGCGCCCTGGCCCAGGCCGCGCCGCTTCAAACCCGAAATCCGAAATCCGAAGTCCGAAATGCCTCCCAGGCCCTGCTGCTGGACGAGCCGGCGGCGAGCCTGGACCTGTGGCACGTCCACCGCGTGATGCAGCTCATGCGTCGCCAGCTCGCGCCC
>SLDI01000011.1:0-2713 GCA_007125385.1 Phycisphaeraceae bacterium
GCCAGCGGCATCCGCGGCGGTGAGCCGTCTCGCGCACATCCTTGCCAATTCCGGTTGATCGTCGACCCCCGGCCGCGCTACGCTGCGTTGCCGGATGGGCCCGGGCTGCGGGGAAGGATGGAGCGTGATGCGGACGATGCGAGCGGTGGCAGATCTGTGGTGGGCGAAGCTGGCGACGCTTTGCCTGGCGCTGGCCCTGGGCCTGGGCATGGCGATGCTCGGCGGCTGCGAGACGGGCGAGGGCGTCGGCGAGGACATCGAGCACGCCGGCCAAGAGGTCGGCGAAGGTGTCGAGGACGTCGGCGAGGAGGTTCAGGACGCCGCGGACTGAGCGAACCAGGGGGCGGTCGGCGGGCCGTCGGGCTTGAAAGGCCGCCGCGGCCTCGCCATTGCTCCACCCGCAGAGCACTGACAAGCTCCACGGACTGCGCTTGTCAGTGGCACCCGCCCTGCCGGCGCCCCCAACATTCATGAATCTCTGAATGGTTGGCTTTATCCGGGTCGGATTCACTGAGGGTGTCACGGCTTGACCGCCAGGCGGCAAGTCGTGCGATCGTCGACAAACGCACGGCTTGCCCTCCGGGACAAGCCGTGGCACCCCACGGCTCGGGGATTCAGCCAACCTTCCAATGGTCGACCAAGGCCAAGGCGAACACGTATCAGGCCCACCGCCATGCTCGAGAAGCTGGGCATCTGCCAGTGGTTCCACTACCGCGCCCACGAGGACGTGCGCCGGGCGGTGCGGCTGATGCAGGAGCTGGGCGTGCGCCACGTGCGCACGGGCATCTCCTGGGCCGACTTCCATCGGCCGCGCGGCCAGGCGTGGCACGACTGGCTGCTGCGCACGCTCCACGACGCGGGCTTCGAGCTGCTGGTGTCCGTCTGGCATACGCCGCCGTCGATCAGCGTCGGCGGCTGCTGCGCCAGCCCGCCGCGCCGGCTGGAGGATTACGCGGCGTTCATCGGGCAGGTGATCGAGACGTGGGGCCGGCAGATCGCCGCCATCGAGCTGTGGAACGAGCCCAACAACCTCTACAAGTGGGACTTCAACCGCTTCGACCCGACCTGGTCGCGCTTTGCGCGGATGGTGGCCGCGGCCGGGGCGGTGGCCCGTGACCACGGCATGCCGACGGTGCTCGGGGGAATGATCCCCGTCGACGCGGACTGGCTGCGGCGGCTGAGCCGCGACGGAGCGCTGGAGGCGGTGGACGTCGTGGCGATCCACGCCTTTCCCGAGATGTGGTGGCGCGACGCCCCCTCCTGGGACTGCTACGAGACGTGGCACGGCTGGCCTGAGAAGATCGCGCGGGCGGCGTCGGCGGCCGGGGGCAGACCCATCTGGGTCACCGAGACGGGGCTGGCGACGTGGGACGCGGCCCGGGCGCGCCTCGGGCGGCACGAGCTCCAGGCCCGGCGACTGAGCCTGGCCGCGTCGGCGCCGGTGCCCCGCCTCTACTGGTACAGCCTGATCGACCTGGACCCACGGCGGGAGGCGATCGAGGGCTTCCACGTCGACGAGAATGAGTACCACCTGGGGCTGGTCACGGCCGGGGGTCGGCCCAAGCCGGCGTTCGAGCGCTTTGCCCGGCTGCTGGCCGGCGAGGCGCAGCCGGAGCACGCCGATCGCCCCACACCGCCGCAACCCGCCGTCGCGGCGGTGGCGCGGGGGTAGGGGCTGGTGCGCGTGGCTCATCCCGCTCCCGACGGTGGTTGCGCGAATCCGGCGCCCCGTGGAGCCTGAAGCTGGCGGGGTTAGAATATCTCACGTAACCACTGCTGGATTAATCCCTTAGCAGAAGCATGCCACCGTCGTCGGCGGCGGTGGAGCCTCTGCCTGCACGCCCGCGGAGCCTGCCCTGGAATGCTGGATCACGTCAATGGCACGGAGATTCGCGTCATCGGCCTGTCGCGCAGCGGCAACCATGCGATCCTGAACTGGATCTACGCCCAGGCGCCCGGGCGGGTGTGCCTGCTCAACTGCGTCGAAGGCCGGTGCAACCCCTTCGCCACCGCCCGCCCGATGGACAACGGCCGGCCGTACCGCGTCAACTACCCGGGCTTCGATCTTCAAGCCGAGGCGGCGGCCCGCTTCAGCGACAAGGATTGGCTGATCTTCAGCCACGAGGATGCGTACCTGGGCAACGCGGCCAGCCGGGAGTTCGAGCGCGACCATGACGCGCTCGTCGGGCCGTCGCGGCGGCGGGTGGACGTGCTGATCCTGCGCGACCCGTACAACCTCTTCGCGTCGCGCCTGCGCTGGGGCCAGTGCGTGATCTCGCCGCGCATCGCCGTGCAGATCTGGAAGCAGCACGCCCGGACCTGGCTGGGCCGGGACCTTCGCCTGCGCCATGAAGCGGTGATGATCAGCTACAACCGCTGGGTGCGCGAGCGGGCATATCGCCAGCGGGTGGCCGAGCGGCTGGGGCTGAGCTTCACCGACACGGGCGTGCAGCAGGTCGCGGCGTGCAACGGCGGCTCATCGTTCGACGCGATGCGGTACAACGGCCGGGCCCAGCAGATGAAGGTGTTTGACCGCTGGCGCTGCTTCATCGACGACCCGCGCTTCACGAGCTGCTTCGACGAGCAGGTGGTGGAGCTGGCGCGGCAGGCGTTCGGGCCCATGCCCGAGCCGGAGCAGGCCCTGGGCCTGGCCGAGGCGGTCGGCCAGGCGGGGTGAGGCGGCAATTCAGAATGCAGAATGCAGAATGCAGAA
>SLDI01000516.1:0-10446 GCA_007125385.1 Phycisphaeraceae bacterium
CGTCTCGTTCACCGCCGCCCCCGCGACCAGCAGCAGCTTCGCCACGTGCGCGTTGCCCCGGCTGGCGGCGTGATGCAGCGGCCGCGTGTGCTCGTCAACCGTCTCGTCGCGCCGATGCACCCGCCACGGCGGCGTCGCCTCCGCCAGGGGCGGCTCGGCTTCGAGCAGCTCACGCACCTGCTTGACGTCGCCCGCCAGCAGCGCTTCCCAGAACCGTCGCGGATTGTTCTTGCTCAGGCCAAACACGTGTCCGGTCCTTTCGAGATGTGTGTGCCTCCGGCGCCGCGCATGCGCTCACCGGCACGCCCACCCGGTGCGGAAGCTAAACATGACCAACCCAGTGACCGACCATCGCAGCCCCCGAACAGGGACCATCGAACGGACATCCACCCTCGCCGGCCCCTTCAAGACTGGTTCCCCCCATACGCGGGGCCGGGACTCCCCTCGATTATAATCGGCACATGCCCGCGGCGGCAACAGTCAACGGTCGCCAGAATCCTGCCGCCCACGCCGCAGGCGGCGCACGACGGCCTCAAACCGGCACCAGCCACGCCAGGTGCTCGAGATTCCCGCCTTTCTCCCCGCGCACCGGCGACGCCACCCGCCCCGCGACGCGCCAGCCGGCCTGCTCCAGCTCCGCCAGCACACGCCGCGTAACCTGCTCGCCCTCGGCGTCCTCCAGCCGACCCCCACGCCAGCCCCGAGGCCGCACCCCCACGCCCACAGCCTCATAATGCGGCTTCACCAACGTCACCACCCCCGCCACGCCCGCCGTCCCGCCGGCAGGCGGCGCCGTTTCCCCCCTTCCCCCGGGAGGGGCTGGGGGAGGGTGCCCCCGATCGCCTGGCACGCCCGCCGTCCCGCCCAACCACCGCCGCGCCGCCGCCAGCGCCCGCACCTGCCGCGTCCAGCCAAGGTCGACCGTCACCAGCTCGCAGCCGGTGAAGCCCGCGATCTGTGTCCACGGGTCGAAGTGCAGCGCGTTGGTGCGCTCCAGCACGGTCACGCGCGCGTCCTGCCGCAGCTTCCACGCCAGCGCCCCGTAGGCCGTGTCCATCGCATACACCCGCCCGGCCCCGCGCTGGAGCAGGCAATCCGCGAACCCGCCGGTCGAGCAGCCCAGGTCCGCGCATGTCAGCCCCGTCGGGTCGATGCTGAAGGCATCGAGCGCGGCCGCGAGCTTCAACCCACCGCGCGAAACAAACGGGCAATCACGCTCCATGCGAGCATGATAAGTCCCGGTTAACGCCCGTCCTGAGCGAGTCCGTGAGCGAAGGGCAGGATTTCCCAGGGGCGCCCTGCCGACTCGTGCGCACAGGACAAACAGCGCACACCCCCCGGAAATCCCGCCCTTCGCTCGCGGACTCGCTCAGGACGGGCGTTAACAATCCGCAATCGCAATCCGCAATTAGAAATCAAAAATCAAAAATCAGCAATCGCTACCATACCCCCATGTCCCTGCCCGACTCCGCCCTCGTCCTCGGCGCCGGCCGCATCGGCCGACGACTCTGCGAAACGCTCCGCCAGCGCGGCCTGACCGTCCACGCCGCCGCCCGCTTCTCCGACCCGGCGACGCGCCACGAGCTGGCCGGCCTCGGCGTCAACACCATCACCTACGACGCCCGCGAATCCGACCCCGCCACCCTGCCCGACGTGCCGCTTCTCTTCCTCGAGCTCTGGGCCCCGACCGAGCACGGTTTGCCCGACGGCCGGGAGCGCATCTGGTCGCTCAATTACCACGCCATCGGCCGCGTCGCCGCCCGCTACGCCGGGGCCGCCGACATCATCAACGGCTGCTCGGGCAACGTCTACGGCACCCACCCCGAACCACGCGCCGAGGACGACCTCCAGCGCCCCAACGACGAATACGGCCTGGCCCGCTTCGCCCAGGAAAAGCTCCTGGACTTCCTCTGCGACGAGCGCGGCTCACGCCTGGTCCACCTGCGCTATTACCACGCCAACACGCCCGAGTCCGGCCAGATCCGCCGCACCGCCGAGCTCATCAAGGCAGGCGAATCGCTCGGGCCCAACCCGGACGAGCGCGTGCAGGTCATCGCCATGGATGACTTCATCCGCTGCACGGTCGCCGCCGCCGAGCGCCGCCACGAGATGCCCCGGGCGGTGAACGTCTGCCACCCGCGCCTCTGGACGCGCCGCGAACTCGCCCAGCGCATCCACCAGGCCCTGGGCCAGGGCCAGGTGCGCTTCGACCGCGACGCGGGTGGCCGGGAGCATTCCACGACCGGCGACACATCGCTCATGCTCAAGCTCTTCGGCCAGCCACAGGGCGACCTGGAAACGCTCATCGACGACGTCGCCGCGGCCGTGCGCGCTTGACTCAAGCCGCTCGCGGCTTCGCGAGGCGCCGCATCCGACTTGCCGGCACCGATCCTGCAACGCAAAAGGGCAGGCGCGTCGCGGACGCACCTGCCCTGGCATGCACTCGAATCTCTCAGAGGCTCACGCGCTGAACGAGCTGCCGCAGCCGCACGTCGTCGTCGCGTTGGGGTTGTTGAAGACGAAGCCGCGGCCCATGACCTCGTCCTTGAAGTCGATCGTGGTGCCGTTGAGGTAGAGGTAGCTCTTGGGGTCACAGACGATGCGCACGCCGTGCTCCTCGAAGACCTCGTCGTTGTCGCGGTGCTGCTCGGTCAGGTCCAGCAGGTAGCTGAAGCCCGAGCAGCCGCCGCCCTTGACGCCGACGCGCAGGCGGATCTTCTCCGCGTCGAGCTCCTGCTGCTCGATGATCGTGCTGATCTCCTTGGCGGCGGTCTCGGTCAGGTGGATGGCCATCGTCGTGAAGCTCCTTGCGGTCAAAACCCCCCGCCCCGGCGGGTGCCGGGCCGGTTCGAAGTCCATTCTAGCGGCGGCAGCCTGTGGAACAAGTACCGCGCAGGTCCCGAATTGCCTGGCCCATCGCGGTCAACCATGAAGCAAGAAGTGTGAAAGACCTCCGGGCAACCGCGAAGAAGCGAAGACGGCGAAGGACGCGAAGGAAATCCCTTTAGCTTGAACCCCCTTCTTGCTTCGCGACTTCGCCCTCCTCGCCCCTTCGCGGTTCGCCGGTTATGACTTCGTGCGATCTTCGGGGCCTTCGCGCCTTCGTGGCAGTCCGCGGCCTCAGAAGTCGTCCACCAGGTCCGCGACCGTCAGCCCCGCCAGCTCCGCCTCCAGCCGGCGACGCAGCCGGTGCACCGCGGGGTGGTCCTCCGGCTCCTCGCCGCCCTCGACCGCCCGCGCGACCGTCAGCAGATCCAGCTCCGCCGGCTCGACCGCCAGCTCATACCCGCCGCCCGCACCCCGCGTCGAGGACACCAAGCCTTGCTGTGACAATGCTTTAAGCACGTTCATCAGCAGCGGCAGCGGCAGGTCGAACGCCTCGGCGATCGTCCGGGCGCTCGTCGGCCCCAGCCCGGCACGGCGCCGGTGGGCCAGGTAACCCGTGGCGATCAGGGCGTAGTCCGTCTTGCGCGTCAGGCTCAGCACAACCGCCACCATACCCGCCGCGCCCGGCTTCGCGAAGCCCCGCGTCGACTCCGACCCCCGGCCTGTTGCGGTACATTGTCAGCATGCCGCCCATCCCCCGCATCCAACGTCTGCTGCTGCTGCTCGCCGCGGTGGCGCTGTCCGCTCTCGCCGTGGCCCCCGCCGCCGTCGCCGACGACGCCCCCCCGGCCGATGCGGACGCACCGCTCGCCAGCCCGCGCGAGGCGATGTTCACCTTCCTCGAGGCCCAGGGCCAGCTCAGCCGGGGCCAGGGCGACGTCGATGCCGCGCTCGCCCGCGTGCGCGCCACCTTCGACCTGCCCGACGACGCGCCCGACGAGCAGGTCGCGGCCCACGGCCACACGCTGCTGGCGGTGCTCGACCGTCTGGGCACGGTCGACCCGGAGCGGTTGCCCGACGCCGAGCAGGTGCGCGACGAGCAGCTTCGCCGCCACGTCTACTTCCCGACGCACGAGCACGGCTGGGTGTGGGACCGCCTCGCGGAGCGCGGCACCCACCCGCAGGGCAGCATCGTGTTCGAAGCGCCCGAGCCGGCGGGCCCGTGGCGCTTCAGCGCGCGAACCCTGGCGGAACTGGACCTGCTGGCGGAGAGCCTCCAGCCTCTGCCGCCAATCCACGACCCCGCCACGGCGATTGACGACCTCGCCGGCCCGCTCGGGGCCACCTTCGAGCAGACCTCGCTGGTGCAATGGCTGATCCTGCTGGGGTTCATCTTCGTCGGCGTCGCCGGCGGGCGGATCGCCAGCGGCCTGCTGCGCCGAGCCGGGGCCCGCCTGCACCAGCGCGGCTGGGACGCCCGCGCGCTCGCCTTCGATGACGCCGCCAGCCCCGCGAGCCTGGCGGTGCTGAGCCTGGGCCTGACCCTGGGCTTGCAGTTCATCCACATCGAGGATGCCTTGCAGGGCCACGTCGACAACGTCCTGACCTTCCTGTTCATCCTCGCCCTGGGCTGGCTCATCTTCAACCTCGTGGACATCGTCGACCTGGCCCTGCGCCGCGCCATCGAGCACCGCGGCGGCGCTGCCGCCATGGTCGTGCCGCTGCTGCGCAAAACGCTGCGCATCTTCGTCGTCATCATGTTCTCGTTCGTCGTCGCCGAAAACGTCTTCGACCTCAACGTCACCGCCTGGCTCGCGGGCCTGGGCATCGCCGGCCTGGCGGTGTCGCTCGCCGCCCAGGACTCGATCAAGAACCTGTTCGGCTCGCTGACCGTCTTCTTCGACAAACCCTTCGCCGTCGGCGACTGGATCAACTTCGACGGCCAGCTCGGCGGCGTCGAGGAAATCGGCTTCCGCTCGACCAAGATCCGCCTGCTCAACGGCCACCTGTTCACCGTGCCCAACATGAAGTTCATCGACTCCAACGTCGAGAACATCACCGCCCGGCCGTCCATTCGGCGAACCATGAACGTGACCATCACCTACGACACGCCGCCGGAGAAAATCGAGCAGGCCGTGCAGATCGTCAAGGACGTGCTCAACGACGAGGCGATCGTCGCCGAGGGCAAGTTCGACATGGACAAGAGTCCGCCGCGCGTCGCGTTCAACGAGCTCAACAGCGACAGCCTCAACATCCAGGCGATCTACTGGTATCAGCTCGCCCGCGATCCGGACCGCGGCTTCTTCACGTTCATGGAGCACGCGCAGATGGTCAACCTCGCCATCTTCCGCCGCTTCGCCGAGGCCGGCATCGACTTCGCCTTCCCCACGCAGACGCTGCATCTGGCGGGCGACCCCAAACGCGAGCTGGCGATCCGCATGCTCGAGACCGCCGCCGCCGACGCCAACGGCCAGGCGACCGAGGCCAAGAGCGACGCGTCGTAGCGGCGCAGGGGCAACCGCGACGAAGCGAAGGGGGCGAAGGACACGAAGCTGTCGTCGGGTGCCACGCAGCGCCGTGAACTCTGGTTGCAGGGTGGGTAGAGCCAAGCGAAACCCACCAGTCTTGCCGTGGATCCACGAGCATCGCCGTGGGTTTCGCTGCGCTCTACCCACCCTACATCAGCGCCGCCACGCGCAAAGTTCACGGCGTCGGGTGCCACGGCCGCACGGCTTGTCTTTAGGGCCGGCTCACCACGCCTGCCCGGAGAAGCTTGCGGCGTTGAGCGACACCCAACACCGAAGCTCGCAGGTCGCCCGCCACCATCTCGAGGTGCACACTCACCCACCGACAAGGCCGCACCAAACGGCGTGGGTGCACCTCCGATTCGTAGCAGACGAGCGACGCGGCAAGGTGGGTGCCACTGGCGGCTTGTCCGCCAGTGGCTCGGCGGCCCGTACGGCGTGGGTGGTTCGATCACGCCGGACCCACGCCGTCTTCACGGTAGATGGGCTGCGGTGCGCCTGGGCACTGGCGGGCAAGCCGCCAGTGGCACCGCGATCATCGAACGCCGTACCCGCTACTCTGTTGAGGTGCCCCCGACGGCGTTGTCAGTGGCCACGGCTTTGTGGCTTTCGGACACGGCCTAATCCACCGCCTCCTCGTCCTCCTCCTCCCCGCCGAGCAGCCCCCCCAGGCCTCGCCTGATCTGCTCCCGGGCCCGCTCCGTGGTTTCATCCCGGGCGCGTTCGGCCTCCTGCTCGGCCCGCTGCCGCACGCGATCCGCCTCCTCGTCAACCCGCTCGCGGGCCCTGCCGTACGCCTCCTCCACATGGGCCGCAAGCTGATCCGCCCCCGCACGCAGCAGGGCGTCGGCCAGCTCCTGCCCGTCCAGGGTGATGATCGGGGCGTCGAGCCGGCCACGCACACCCAGCGGCAGCTCCAGCCGGCTCGCCTGATACGGCGCCACGCCCGGCACCGACAGCGTCGCGTCGTGCAGCGTCACGTGCAGCGGCAGGTCGATCCCCTCCCGGCTGAAGCTCCCCTCGCTGACAACGTCGACCTCCCCGTCGCTCAGCGGCTGCGTCCCGCCCGCACGCAACGCACGCCCCACGCGATCGCCCGGCAGACCGATCAGCCGAAGCTCCACCCGGTTCGCCCGCCCACCGCCGCCCGCCGCCACTCCGTCCAGCGACAGGCCCGCCAGCACCGTGCCCCGGCTCGACTCGATCCGCACCCGCGGCGGCTCGTCGACCAGGTGCGCGTGCGTCGAAACGTTCCACGCCTGGACGTCCACCGTCTCGTCCTCGAGCTGACTCACACGCACGCCGGCCGCCTGCATGTGGCGAACCAGGAAACTCGGCGCGTCCGTGACCAGGTGCTCGGCCCGGACGTGGGCGTACCCCAGCTCCTCGACACGCCGCGCCAGACGCTCACGCAACGTCCGCCGCTGCTCCTCCGTCCTCGGCGGCTCGCCCGGGCCCATCAAATACTCCAGCCAGCCACGCGCCTGGGCCAGACGCTCACGCCACTGCTCAGCCTCCTCGATGTAGTGCTCGAGCGTCCTCTCGTCCTCGCCAAGCTCGTCCTCGGCCGGCGACGGCCGCGGGGCGCTGCGCGTCCGCGCGCCACGCACCCGCCTCGGCTCACCCGAGGAAGCCTCACGCGCCACCACCGTGTCCAGCGCCAACCGCTTACGCAACAGATCCGTCACCGAAACGCTCGCCTCGAGGCGCTCCGCCCGGAAAATGTCCGTGTCCAGAGCGTTCGGGTCGGCCATCGCCAGGCCCTCGATCACCATCGAGCCCCGACGCAGGTCCAGCTCCGCCCGACGCAGATCCACCGTCGCCCCGTTGGCACGCTCGAGACCCGCCTGCACCGCGGCCGTGACAATCGGGCCGCTCGCGAACATCTGCACGATCACACCCAGCACCACCACCCCCACCACCGCCGCCACGCCCAGCGGCCGAAGCGGCTTGAACTTCGCCTTTGACTCGAGCAGCGCCTTGTAACCCGCCTTCGGCCCGCCGCCGGCGAGAATCCACGTCACAACCCGCACCCACTTCTTGCTCGTGAACCGCTTGTACCGCTCCGACCCGTCCTCCAGCGCCGCCATGCGCGCCCGGAACAGCGCCAGCCCCTTGACCACCAGCATCGCCACGAGCGCCCCGAACACGATCGCCAGCGGGATCGCCCCCGTCGCCGCGTAGTACTCGAACCCGAACAGCGCCAGCACCGGGGCGTTGATCATGCTTTGAAACAGCCCCTGCGTCGGCCCGTCCAGCAGAACCCGGCCAAGATGGAACGACACCGGCACCAGCGCGAGCGAGACCAGCCCGGCCGCCAGCCCCGTCAGCGCGGCCAGGAAAAAGCTCGCGTTGAGCAGGATCAGCGCAAGCGTCAGCGCCACGATCAGCCCCGGCGCCTGGCTGAAACCGGGCATGAACCCGATGAGCGAGCCGAGGATGCACGCGAAAAACACCTGGTACGGTGCCGCCGAGCCGCGCAGGAACTTCATCAGCTTCCGGAAAATCATCATGGCCAAAACCCTTGTGTGAAACCGGGCAAGCGGTAGCGATCTTGTACCACAGCCCACCATCGGACGAAAGCCGCCAGCCGAATAATCCCCACCTCCGGTCAACCCCGCCCCCGGGGCGGCCGATATTCGCACAAGGCGGTCAGGGAATCACTGCGATGGTTGCGCTGACGGACAAGCCGGGCGTCGCGATCCGGGTCGAGGATGACGGCCGCGCCGCGACCGTGGCGCTCGGGCCGACCCCCCGCGCCCAGACACTCACGCCCGAGCAAGTGCTCGAGGCCATGAACGCCGCCGGCCTCGCCGCCCTCTCCCATTGGGCGCAGGCCTTGGCCGACGGCCTCGCCCGCCACCGCGCCGCCCCCGACCAACGCGTCACCATCGAGCTGCCCGCGACCGAGCCCCGCACCGGGACCGACGGCCACGTCCTCTGGCGCGACGGCTGCGACCCGACCGCCGCCCGGCTGCAAGCGGCCGGCGCCGACGGCGAACGCGTCGACTTCTACAACCAGAGCCGCTTCGTCTTCGTCGCCGCCGGACAGGTGCTCGGCACCCTCGTCGAGCCGGTCCCCGGCCAGCCTGGCGTCGACGTGCGCGGCCGGGCGATCGAGCCCGCCAACCCCCAGCCCGCCGCCGTCAACATCGCCGACGGCGCCGCCGTCGACGCCGCAGGCCAGATCACCGCCCAGGTCGACGGCGTCGTCCACTTCGAGCACAACACCGTCCGCGTCGAGCCGGCCCTCATGATCGACGGCGACGTCGACTTCAACACCGGAAACATCAGCTTCAAGGGCGATGTACGCATCACCGGCTCCGTCCGCGACCTCTTCAAGGTCGCCTCCAGGCAGAGCGTCGAGGTCGGCGGCACCGTCGAGGCCGCACACATCACCACCGCAGGCTCCCTGACCATCACCGGCGGCGTCGCGGGCAAAGAAAAAGGCTGGCTCGAGGTCGGCCAGGACCTCGCCGCTCGCTATCTCAACCGCGCAAGGGGACGCGTCGCCGGCCACGTCTGGGTCGCCCGCGAAATCGACCACACCCACATCGCCGTCGCCGGCGGCATCCAGGCCGCCGACGGCCGAATCGTCGGCGGACGCGTCACCCTCGGCGGCGACTCCACCATCGGCGAGCTGGGATCACCCCAGGGGCAGCACACCATCATCCACCTCGGCTTCAGCCCCAACCTCGAACGCCAGGCCGACCGCATCCTCGCCATCATGGCCCGGTTCCGCCGTCGGGCACGCCGGCGGAAAAAGGCCCTGCAGAAACTCCACCACGGCGGCGACGCCCACGCGCTGCGCATCGCCGCCCTGAAGCGGGAACTCGACATCCTCCGCCACCGGCGCGAGTGCTGGGCGGCCGCGCTTCAGCGCACGCGCGATCAGCTTGCACGCATCGCCACCGCCGTCCTGCGCGTCGAGCGCACGCTCCACCCCGGCGTGACCATCGTCACCCCACGCGCCCGGGCGACCGTCACCCGCCAGCACCCCGGGCCCCTGGTGCTCGGGCTCATGAGCGAACCGGCCGTCGGGATCAAGCGCAGCGGCCGAACCACCTATGAACGCCTCACGTCGATCTGATACGCGTTCGTGCGAATCCTGGCGCGCCGAGATGCTTCACGAGCCGACATCCGCCACCAGCCGCGCCCGCACCTCGCCGATCGGCACCGTCCGCCCCTTCCGCTCCAGAAACACCGTGATCCCCTCGTACCCCACCTCCTCCAGCAGATCCAGCGCCGCCTCCCACCCATGCCCGACCCGCCCCGGGTCGTGCGCGTCCGAGCCCAGCGTCACGTCAATGCCCCGCAACGCCATCTCCCGCAGCATCGCCGGCCCAGGCTTCATCTCGTCAAACGACTCCCGCCAACCCGACGTGTTCAGCTCCATCGCCGTCCCCGCCGCCGCGATCCGATCGAGCGCCCGACAAATGTCGTCCATCACCCGCTCGATCCGCCACTGATCGCCCGTCGTCGCCCGCACCAGGTCCGGGTGAGCCAGCGAATCGAACAGACCCGTCTCCGCCGCCTGCGCCAGGTGCTCGAAGTACTGGCGCTGAAACGCCACCGCGTCGCCACGCCAGTACCGCTCGCGGTAGTAGTCCAGGTGCGGGTGCACCGACCCGAGCACGAAGTCGAACCCCGCCGAGCCCGCCTGCTCCGCCAGAAAGCCCTCGAGCTCCGGCAGATAGTCGCATTCCAGCCCCAGGCGAACGTCCACGCGACCGCGCCACGC
This sequence comes from Phycisphaeraceae bacterium, assembly GCA_007125385.1. Taxonomy (GTDB): domain Bacteria; phylum Planctomycetota; class Phycisphaerae; order Phycisphaerales; family Phycisphaeraceae; genus SKPT01. Next base: position 10,093 of record SLDI01000516.1, read on the forward strand.
CTGCCGCGCCCCCTCCACCATCGCCAGGTACGCCTCGAGCTGCTCGCCGTACATCCGGCTGCCCTGCGCCAGCCCGCCCGGCAGCGGGTTGTGATCCGTGACGATGATGCCCGCCAGCCCCCGCGACTCCGCCGCCGCGGCATACTCCACCACCTCGCCGCGGGCGTGCCGGCAAAGCGGTGTATGCATGTGGCTTTCATAAACCATCGCGCCTCCCCTTTGCCGATGCGAATCAGCCCCGGCCGAATCCCGCTGCCGCCATTATGCCCCAGCCCGCAGCGCCGTCCAGCGCCCGGATCGTCATCGAAGCCCCGCCCACGCCCGCGAGCCCCGTCACAGAGCCTGCCCACATGC
>SLDI01000220.1:0-2708 GCA_007125385.1 Phycisphaeraceae bacterium
AGGGGGTAGGGGGCGCGTCCCCGCCGATCACCCGGAGCGGAACCATCCCGAGCTTCGCTTTGCTCAGCTCGGGCGTTAAGCGTCGGTCTGTTATGCTCGTACTACGACCGGCTCACCCCCGACCCCCAACCTTGTGTGCCCATGACCGACCCCACTCCGCTCGGCCTCGAACCCACGTTCGGCTTCGGCGACAGGCTCGGCCTGGCCACGGCCGGGCACGTCCAGGCGCTGCGCGACCAGGGCGGGCCGATCCGCGGCATTTTCGCGCAGCAGTCGATCCGCGAGATGCAGCGGACCAACCGCCGCCCCGAGGCGGTGATGGCCGCCGCCCGCGACGCGCTGGCCAGCGCGGGGTACGACCAGCCGTGGGGCGCCGATGGCGACCACCTGAAGAGCCCGGCCGACGTCGACGCGGTTGTCGCGGCCGGTTTCACCTTCTTCACGATCGACCCGTCCGAGCATGTCGATGGCACCGCCGACGATGACGACGAGGCGACGATCGACGCGAAGTTCGCGGCCGTGCGCGACGCTGCCGGGTGGGTCGAGGCTTACGAGGGTCGCACGGTGGGCGTCGGCGGGGGTCTGAGGATCAAGTTTGACCGGGCGACCGTCCGCCGCGCGGCCGTGAAGTACGGCCGGGCGATCCGGCAGGCGCTGGAGCTGGCGCGCTACATCGGGGAGGTGACGGACGGGGCGGGGGAGCTGGAGCTGAGCGTTGACGAGACGCCGCAGCCGACGACGGCTGCCGAGCATTACATCATCGCCGATCAGTTCCGCGCCGCGGGCGTGTCGCTGGTGAGCCTGGCGCCGCGGTACGTCGGCGATTTCGAGAAGGGGGTGGACTTCCGGGGCGACGCGGGGGCGTTTGAGCGCTGTCTGGCGGAGCACGCCGCGATCGCCGCGGAACTTGGGCCCTACAAGCTGAGCCTGCACTCGGGCTCGGACAAGCTGTCGATCTACCCGGCGTTCGGGCGGATCACGGGCGGTCGGTTTCACGTCAAGACGGCGGGGACGAGCTATCTCGAGGCGCTGCGTGTCGTGGCCCGCCACGAGCCGACGCTGCTGCGGCAGGTGATCGAGTTGTCGCGGGACCGCTTTGAGACGGACCGTGCGACGTATCACATTTCGGCGCGGCTGGAGCAGGTCGCCCCGGCGGCGGAGCTGGCGGATGAGGCGCTGGAGCGGGTGTACCTGGACGAGGACGCGGGTCGGCAGATCCTGCACGTGACGTTCGGGTCGGTGCTGACGCAGCCGGAGTTGCGGGGGGCGATCGTGGCGGTGCTCGACGCTGAGCCGGCGACGCACCGGCAGGTGCTGGCGGAGCATCTGGGCAGGCACCTGGCGGCGCTGCGTGGCGGGTGAGTGGGGGTGTGGCGGGGTGTGGCATGGTTAAGACGCAGTGTGTTGCGGGCGGCTTCGCGAAGCCGCAAGCGGCGTGTGTGTTGGGCGTGATTTATTACCGCGCGGCATGGCGATTGCTGCCGACGGCGGACGTTGGATTCGGCGACGTTTTTTCGGTGAATGGATTGCCCGCGGTGGGATGCCTTCTTCCACGAGGGCGCATAACATCGGCTGCGTCGCGTCCAGCGGCGCTCGGCAGGGCGAAGCGTGGCGGGTGAGGCAAGGGGCGAGGGCGAACCTAGCCGCAGCGAGGACGCATCATGGTATTGCGCAACATTCAGCCGACGCCGGGCCGGCCCTGCCGGGTCATCATCGTGGACGACCATCCGATTGTGCGTCGGGGGCTGGGGCAGCTCATTGAGCGAGAGCAGGACATCGAGCTCGTCGCCGAGGCTGCCAACCCCGACGCGGCGCTGGACCTGGTGGAGCAGCACAAGCCGGACGTGGTGGTGGCGGACCTGGCGTTCGAAGGCCTCGACGGCATCGAGCTGATCAAGGATCTGAAGGCGCGTTATCCGCAGGTGGCGGTGCTGGTGCTGTCGATGCACGACGAGTCGTTTTACGCTCAGCGGGTGCTCAAGGCCGGGGCGATGGGCTACCTGATGAAGCAGGAGGGCGTGGAGCAGGTCATCACCGGGATCCGGTCGGTGCACCAGGGCCGGGTGTATCTGTCGAACCGCATGTCGCAGATGCTGCTGTCGAAGATGACGGGCGGTCCCAGCCGCACGCCGGGCTTCGGCGTCGAGTCATTGACCGACCGCGAGCTGGAAGTGCTGCGCCTGATCGGGCAGGGCCGATCGACGCGGCAGATCGCGGAGCAGCTCCACCTGTCGATCAAGACCATCGAGACGCACCGCGAGAACATCAAGCAGAAGCTGCAACTGGAAAACGCCTCGCAGCTCGTGCAGTACGCGGTGCGATTTGCGCTGGAGCCGAGTTGAGGGGGGGGGCGCCGAATGCAGAATGCAGAATGCGGAAAGGCGCTGGGTCCGGTGGTTCGGTGGGTGACGCTGGCAAGCGGAGGCTGGGGAGCTTGTGAGTGCGAAGGGGGCACCTTATTGACCTTTGAATGGTTGGCTTTGCCGCTGGTTGGCGTCGCCCAGGGTGCCGCGGCTTGAGCGCGAGGCGGTAAGGCGTGCGTTCGTCGGCGAACGCACGGCTTGCCCGTCGGGACAAGCCGTGGCACCCGAGGCCGTGAACTATTGATGTAGGGTGGGTAGAGCGAAGCGAAACCCACCACGTTGGCCGTGGATTCCCGCCGCAACCGGTGGGTTTCGCTTCGCTCTACCCACCCTACATCAGCGCCG
>SLDI01000266.1:0-2706 GCA_007125385.1 Phycisphaeraceae bacterium
ACCGTCGCCGTTCGAGGCATGTGGGCAGAATATTCCACCGCTTGGCTGAGCAGTTGTTTCTGCGCCAAGCCCAGACCTATCGCCAGATCGTCGATGGCTAGAGTAAAGTGCATAACCAGATTTCACAGATTTAAGTCTCCTGGGCTTTCTGGAAAACCGCGAAGAAGCGAAGCAGGCGAAGGGCGCGAAGAAGCTTAATTTGGTTTAATCCCCTGTACCTTCGCTACTTCGCGTTTCTTCGCTCCTTCGCGGTTTGTCACAGGATCCACAGGTGTTCGGGTTCTTCAGACGCCTCTCTTTCCTCCTCTTTCTCTCTGTGCTCTCTGTGTCTCTGTGGTTTCTCCACCTTCTGCGCCTAAACGATAACAAAAAAGTCGATCAGCGGCTCGCGGAAGAGCATCACAAACAGCGCCGCCGCCGCGAGGTAGGGCCCATAGGGGATCACCCGCACCTGCCGCCCGGCCACCGAGGAGACCAGCGTCACCACCAGGATCATCGCCAGGCCCAGGAAAGGGGCCGCGAAGAAGACGAACACCGCCTCCAGCGGCCCGAGCACCGCCCCGATGGCCCCGAGCAGGTGCACGTCGCCTAGGCCGATCGCTTCCTTGCCGAACGCCAGCGTCCCGAGCACGCGGACGGTCCAGACCAGGGCCCCGCCGACGAGATAACCCATCGCCACACCGGCCAGGACGCGCAGCGACTCCGGCAGGGCCGCCGGCCCGGGCAGGACGGGCGTCAGCAGCAGCCAGCCCAGCAGCGCCCCGGCCACGGGAGGCGCCAGGAACAGCAGCTCCTTGAGCACCTCCCGCCTCGGATGCGGGTGGGCCAGCCACTGCTCGGGCGTCTGGGCCTCCTGCTCCTGCTCCGGCTCGTCGTCGAAGCTGCGCGGCAGGACCCGGGCCATCAGCAGCACGACCGCCAGGGCCAGCCCGGCCAGGGCCCCGGTCGCGGTGGCCAGCGCCGCCGGGCCCATCACCGGGATGACCCCGGGCATCAGGGGCTGCCAGCCCAGCGCCACGGCCGAGGGCAGCACCAGCACCGCCACGAGCGTCACCAGCCAGGGGATCTGCAGCGGGATGATGAACAACCGCGCGTCGATGAGCGTCGCCGCCAGCAGGGCCGCGACGAGCACGAGGTGCATGAGCAGCACCGGCCAGGTGTCGCCGGGGCCGGCGGCGGCGAGCTCGGGGCGCAGGTCCGTCAGGTAGTAGGCCGCGTACAGCCCGCCGAACAGCGCCGCCGTGGCCGCCTCGATCAGCGGGTACTGGACGCTGATCGGCTCGCGGCAGTAGCGGCATCGCCCGCGCAGGATGAGCCAGCCGAGCACGGGGATGTTGTCGTACCACGCCAGCCGGTGGCCGCAGCGCGGGCAGGCGGACGGCGGGGTGACGATGCTCCTGCCCTCGGGCAGGCGGTAGGCGACGACGTTGAGGAAGCTGCCCACGCACGCGCCGGCGAGGATCAGGAAGATGAGCCAGATCAGCAGCGGGTCCAAGCGCGGGCTCCGGGGCAGGGGGCGTGGGCATGTTCCGCACGATGGGGAATAAGGTCAACATCGGCCCAGGCGGTCGCCCCGCGTGAGGCCGGCTGACGCAGAGGTCGCGGCGCCGGATGCCACCCAACGCCGTGAACGTCACGCGTGGCGGCGCTGATGTAGGTAGGGTGGGTAGAGCGCAGCGAAAGCCACCGGTTGCGGCGTGAATCCACGGCAAAGACTGGTGGGTTTCGCTTCGCTCTACCCACCCTACAGCCAGAGGTCGCGGCGCCGGGCTTGCCTGCCAGGGCCTCGGGGCCGCACCACTACGCGCGTCGCAGCCGTCGCTGCGGTGCGTGATCCGGCTAAGCTCCGCCCCATGGCGCAGCAGACCGCCCGCCTCGTCGCCGGCTGCATGACCGGCACCAGCCTCGACGGCCTCGATGCCGCGCTGGTGCGCATCACCGGGCGCGGCCGGGAGCTCGACGCCCGCGTCCTCGGCCACGTCGCCCGGGAACTCGGGCCCCTGCGCGACGATCTGGCGCAACTGGCCTCGGGTGAGCCGGCGCCGCCCCAGGCCTATCTCCGCGCCGCCCGTCGCCTGGGCGAGCTGCACGCCGACGCCCTGGCCGGGCTGTGCGCCCGCCACCTGCCGGCCGGCGCGGCGTTGAGCTTCGTGGCCGCCCATGGCCAGACGATCTGCCACCTGCCCGGCGAGGCGCTGTCGTGGCAACTGCTCGACCCCTGGCCCATCGTGCGTCGGCTGGGCGTGCCCGTGGTGCACGACCTGCGCCAGGCCGACCTCGTCGCCGGCGGGCAGGGCGCGCCGATCACCCCCATCGCCGACCCCATCCTCTACCGCCACGCCGCGCAGCAGGTGTTCAACCTCGGCGGGATCTGCAACCACACCCGCTTCGACGGCCAGGGCATCACCGGCGGGGACGTGACGGTGTGCAACCTGCTCCTGGACGGCCTGTGCCAGACGCTGACGGGCCAGCGCTTCGATCGCGACGGCCGGCTCGCCAGCGGGGGTACGGCGGGCGACGAGCTGACGCGTCGGATCGGCGCCGCCATCGACGCCGCCGCGGGCGACGCGCGCACGCTCGGGCGCGAGCAGTTCGACGACGCCTGGCTCGATGCGCTGGCCGCGTCGCTCGGTGAGGCGCCGGCCGCGGACGTGCTCGCCTCCGCGGCCGAGGCGATCGCCCGGCGGATCGCGGCGGTGGCGGGCA
>SLDI01000748.1:0-2704 GCA_007125385.1 Phycisphaeraceae bacterium
CAGCGCGTCAATCAGCTCCGCATTCACCCCCTCCACCTCGCCGACATACCCCACGTCCACGCGGCGCCCGGCCTCGCCGTCGAGGAACAGCCGCTTGGCGAACACCGCGCATGAGCCCAGGCTGTGCAGGCCCATCGCCTTGTGGCCCAGTTCGCGGATGCGGGCGACGATGCCGGCGTTGACGTCGTTGACCAGCACGTGCTCGGCGATCGCCAGCGTCCGCTCGTCGGTGTAGCGTCGGCCCTGGACGAACTGGGCTTCGAGCCCCGCCTGCTGCATCGCGGCGGTGATCCCCTTGCCCCCGCCGTGGACCAGCACCGGCCTCATGCCCACCGCCGCCATGAAGCACAGGTCCTGGAGCAGGCTGTCCAGGGTCGTCGGCTCGTCCATGATCGACCCGCCCACCTTCACCACGACCAGGCGGTCGCGGAAGCGGCGGATGTACTGGTGGGCCTCAACAAGGGCCCCGGCTTTGGCGATGGCTTCCTGCACGGGCGCGGCTCCGGGCGGCTTGGGGGGAATCCCATAGCGTACCGCGCGGCCGCGGGCGTCACAAACGTTCTCGCAGAGGCCACGCAGAGCGCAGGGGACGCGGAGGGGGGAGCGTTTTTGCAGGCTGGGTAGAGCGAAGCGATGGCCGCGGCACCGGCGCACGCCGGTAAACCCACCACGAATGTAGTAAGTTCTCGGCAAGAACTGGTGGGTTCCGCTTCGCTCCGCCCACCCTGCTGCCGCGTCCTCATCGCTCGGCACGGCCTCTGCGAGAACCCTGCGCTTGCCCCGGTCGCACCTGCGTCTTAGAATCGTTCCAGCCCCACTTGAAATCGCACCGCGTTTGTCCTAATTTATGAGGCCCGGGCATTCGTCGGCTGCGGCGGGGCGCGGGACTGACGTGAAGGCAGTGCGATGTTCGGGCTGAGTCGACAGTCGCGGTGTGCGGTCCTGGCGCTGGTGCGTCTGGCGGAGGCCGGCCCCGAGCCGGTGCCCGCCCACGTGCTCGCGGCGTGCGACGACTCGCCCGGGCCGCTGCTGGGCAGCCTGATGAAGCGCCTCGCCCAGGCGGGGCTGGTCCACGCCCGGCGCGGGCCCCGAGGCGGATACCGCCTCGCCAGGCCGGCCGAGCGCATCCGCCTGGCGCAGGTGATCGAGGCGGTCGACGGGACGCCGGCGGTGCGCCTGGCGACCTGCTGCTGCCCCCCCGCCACCGCCGCCACCGGGGCCGGCAACGGCGGCAATGGGCGGGCCGACTGCCGCGTGCTCGCGCACTGCCCGATCAAGCACGCGATCCAGCGGCTGAACGACCGCCTCCAGAACGTGCTCGGCGCCGCCAGCCTCGCCGAGCTCATGCACGACGACGGGACCGACACGCAAGTGACATTCAACCAGCGAGCCTGACCCATGCCACAGACGGCCACCGAAACCATCGAAACCCTCGCCCAGCGCGAGTACAAGTACGGCTTCGTCACCGATATCGAGCAGGACCACCTGCCCCCGGGCCTGAACGAAGACACCGTCCGCTTCATCTCGGCCAAGAAGAATGAGCCGGAGTGGATGACCGAGTGGCGCCTGAAGGCGTACCGGCACTGGCTGACGATGAAGGAGCCGCACTGGCCCTACTTCGAGTGGGGGCCGATCGACTTCCAGGCGATCAGCTACTACGCCGCGCCGAAGGAGAGGCCGGGCTCGCTCGACGAGATCGACCCGGCGATCCGCGAGACGTACGACAAGCTGGGCATCCCGCTGGCCGAGCAGGAGGTGCTCGCCGGCGTCAAGGAGGGCACGCCCGCGGTGGCGGTGGACGCGGTGTTTGACAGTGTGTCGGTGGCGACGACGTTCAAGAAGAAGCTGGCCGAGGCGGGCGTGATCTTCTGCTCGATCAGCGAGGCGATCCAGGAGCACCCGGAGCTGGTCAAGAAGTACCTGGGCTCGGTGGTGCCCTACTCGGACAACTACTTCGCCACGCTCAACTCCGCGGTCTTCAGCGACGGCAGCTTCGTCTACGTGCCCAAGAACACGAAGTGCCCCATGGAGTTGAGCACCTACTTCCGCATCAACGCGCAGAACACCGGGCAGTTCGAGCGCACGCTCATCATCGCCGAGGAGGGTGCCGAGGTCAGCTACCTCGAGGGGTGCACCGCGCCGGTGCGCGATGAAAACCAGCTTCACGCGGCCGTGGTCGAGCTGGTGGCGATGAAGGACGCCAGGATCAAGTACTCGACCATCCAGAACTGGTACCCCGGCGATGAGAACGGCAAGGGCGGGATCTACAACTTCGTCACCAAGCGGGGCGCCTGCCGCGGCGACAACGCCCACATAAGCTGGACGCAGGTGGAGACCGGCAGCGCCATCACGTGGAAGTACCCCAGCGTCATCCTCCAGGGCGACAACAGCGTCGGCGAGTTCTACTCCGTCGCGCTGACCAATCAGCTCCAGAAGGCGGACACGGGCACGAAGATGATCCACATCGGCAAGAACACGCGGTCGACGATCATCAGCAAGGGCATCAGCGCCGGCAAGGGCACGAACGTCTACCGCGGCCTCGTGAAGGTGCTCAAGGGAGCCGAGAACACCCGCAGCTTCACGCAGTGCGACTCGATGCTCATCGGCGACAAGTGCGGGGCGCACACGTTCCCGTACATCGAGGTGAAGAACCCCACCGCCAAGGTTGAGCACGAGGCGACGACGAGCAAGATCGGCGAAGACC
>SLDI01000529.1:0-10404 GCA_007125385.1 Phycisphaeraceae bacterium
CACCTCACGCAGCAGGCGAACGGTGAGCTGGGCTTCGTCGTCGCCCATGGGAATCGCGTTGAAGCGCACGGTCACGTCGCCGGCGGCGATCTCGACGAGCGTGGGCGCGGCGAGGGTGAGCGTGGCGGTGTCGTCGTTCATCGGCTGGGCGTCGCTCGCCGCGCCGTCGATGGGGCCGGTGGCGATCGTCGCGGCGGTGTTCGCGTCGAGGTCGATGACGTTGCCCTCGTAGGCGACGGGCACGATTTCCACGGCCGCGCCCTCCGCGACGGGCATGATGGGCACGGCGGTGAGCTCGGGGTACTGGCCGACCTCCCACTCGAAGGTGTTCACGATGCCCGCCGGGCCGACGACGATGCGGCTGGTGCGCACGTGCTCGCGATCCTTGTTGAACCAGTCGGCGGTCCAGACCGGCCACTGGCGCGGGAAGCGGATGCCCAGATCGCGTGGCTGGGGCTCCTCGGCCATGTCGTAGACCTGCCAGGTGAGAAACGCCCCGAGCCCGTAGCCGCGCATGTGGCGGACGCCGGTCCAGAGCGTGGCGCGGGTGTCGGGCCAGTTGGACCAGAGCTCGTCGGAGACGTTGTAGCCCCACTGGGCCATGAGCGGCGCGTCGTGGCGCAGGGCTTCCTGGAAGAGGATGTCGGCGTGCTTGAGGCCGCTGGGGCTGTCGCCGCCGCGCTCGGACAGCCCGCCGTCGATGCGCAGGCCGTCGGGCATGACCATGGCCTCGGCGACGCGGCTCCAGCGCTTGAGCATCTCGCCCCAGCGTGGGTCGTCGGTGGCGCGGCTGGCGTTGGAGATGATCGCAACGTGGTCGGTGCTGTAACCGGAGTCCCAGCGCAGGCCGTCGCCGCCATAGCGGTTGCCTTCGCCGAAGATCGGCCAGCCGCCGGAGTAACGCCCCTGGGCGTCGACGAGTTCTTCGACGTTCATCTCATACTCGTCCATGACCTCGCGGGCCTGGGCGTCGTCGGTGAGGACGTGGTTGGCGATGATGTGCTGGGCGAGGGCGAAGGTCATGGGGCGGTTGGCGCCGCTGGACAGCGCGCCGCCGCGGCCGACGTAGCTGCTGGCGTAATTGGCCAGCCCGCCGGGGGAGCGGCTCATGGCCGAGCGGTAGAGCATCTGCTCGTAGAGCTCGTCGCGCGTGATGCCCTGCCAGTGGCGGACGTTGACGGTTTCGTTGAGTTCCGGGCGGTTCTCGCTTCGCATGTGGCGCAGGGCGCGGGCGAGGTCGGCCATGATCATGCCGTGGGTCCACTCGCCTTCCATGCGGGTGCGCATCTCCGGCCAGGAGCCGTCCCACGACTGGATGCGGGCCATCATGTCCATGGCGCGGATCGCGGAGGCGATGCCCTCGTCGCCGCCGAACTTCGCGGCGATGAGGCTGACCTGCTGCGTGCGGCCCTGGGCGACGAGGGGGTAGTTGGCGTTGGGGTTGTCGGCCGAGGGGAAGCGGGCGTTGTCGTATGAGCCGTCGAAGTAGTCCACGAGCGCCAGGCCGCCGAGGTGGAATTCGCCCGAGGCCGGGTCGAGGCGTCCGCTGCGGGGGAAGGGGATGTTTTTCTGGACGATCGTCAGGTCGAAGCCGACGACGTTTTCGAAGTATTCGCGCGGCGGGGTCTGGAACACGCCGGTGGAGTGGTCGAAGACGTAGCCCCAGTCGAAGTAGATGATGTGCGGGTTGTCGCCGAAGCGGTGGACGAGCGGGGTATCGGCGAAGATGACGGGGTCGTCGTCGCGGCCTTCGATTTTCAGGTGCATGCCCACGCGCAGGTGCTGGGGCAGGCCGTCGGGCGCGTTGACCCACAGCGCGAAGCCGGTGCCTTTTTCGAGGACGTTGAGGGGCTCGTCGAAGCGGACTTCGATGCGGTTGTCGTTGTGATGGTGGTTGCGTGTTTCGGGGATGTCGCGGACGCGGACGCGGTAGGTGGGGGCGTCGGCGTCGGCTTGCCAGTCGCCGGCGGGCTCGAGGCTGACGTTGCCCACGGCAGACCAGTCGGCGTCCGGCAGGGGGGTCTCGGGCAGATGCCCGACACGCTGCTGGTCGATGGCGTTGCGGGCGGCGACCTCAAGGGCCTGTGTCTTGGTGTCCAGCACATCTTCCCAGGCGACCTGGGCGAAGGCGGGCATGGCGAGCAGCGGCAGGAGCATGACGATGGTGCAGGCGAGGGTGATGCGCATGATCGACTCCAGGGTTCAGGTGAACTTCGGACGCGGCGCCTGAGGGCAAAGCCAGGCGAACGGCCGCCCACCATCTTACCGCCGGCGAGGCGGGGCCGGGGAGCGAGGGTGCAGCGCAAGCACGATCCAGTCGCCTCGGTGCCGCTGTCGGCTTGCCCGGCCGTGCCGCGGCGCTGCCTGCGGCGTGGGTGCGGCCAACAGAGCGGTCCCGCCGCGTGCCGACGGCTTGCTGCGCGCAAGCCTGACATGCCTCAGTTAGACTGGCGTATCGACGTTGACTGGTGGCGGCTGGCTGGTGCGCCGGGGGGAGCGGCACGTATTCGCTGCTCGCACTGCTGAGCCGCGGGCCATTCGCCGCCGGATCGTGCCGGCGGTGGGCTCGTTGACCAACTCACCTCACGGGATAAGGGAGTAAGACCATTCAATACCGCACGCTCGGTCGGACCGGCCTGCACGTCAGCGGCATCTCGCTGGGCTCGTGGCTCACCTTCGGCGTTTCCGTCGACGACGACGCCACCGAAGCGTGCATGACCGCCGCCTATGACGCAGGCGTCAACTTCTTCGACGGCGCCGAGGCCTACGGGGCCGGCAAGGCTGAACTCGCCATGGGCCGCGTGTTGAAAAAGACCCGCTGGCCCCGGGACACGTTCATCGTCTCAAGCAAGGTGATCCAGGTCGGCAGTCGACCAACGCAGCGCGGACTGTCGCGCAAACACCTGGTCGAGGCCTGTGATGCGGCGCTGAAACGTCTGGGTCTGGATTACCTCGACCTTTTCTTCTGCCATCGGCCGGACCCGACGACGCCGCTGGAGGAGATCGTCCACACGATGAACGAGCTGATCCAGCGAGGCAAGATCTTCTACTGGGGCACGAGCGAGTTCCCCGCCAGCGATGTGGGCGAGCTCTACGCCATCGCCGATCGTGATCGCCTCGTCGGGCCGAGCATGGAGCAGACGGTGCATTCGATGCTCACGCGTGACCGGGTCGAGGGCGATCTGCGTGGGGTGATCGAGCGGCGCGGGCTGGGCACGACGATCTATTCACCGCTGGCGCAGGGTGTGCTTACGGGCAAGTACAACGACGGCGTACCCGAGGCCAGTCGCCTGGCGCAACGCGCCGGCCAGGCCGGGCTCACCGATGAGCATGTGCCGACCGTGCGGCAGCTCACCGCCATCGCCCAGGAGCTGGGCATGAACATGGCGCAGCTCGCACTGGCGTGGTGCCTGAGGAACCCGCACGTGAGCACCGCCATTGTCGGCGCGACCCGGCCTGAGCAGGTCAAGGACAATGCGTCCGCCGCCGACCTGGTGGAGAAGCTCACCGATGACGTGATGCAGCGCATCGAGCAGTTGCTGGACAATCGGCCGAAGTAGTCCCGGCCCGCGGGCTGGCACTGTGCAACGGACGTTCATTCGGGGCTCGGGACCCGTCCGGTCGGGGGGACGGGGTGATTGAGCATGCGGTGGATGTAGGGCAACAACTGATCCACGTGCGTCTCGTGGCCGCCGACGTGGCCCCCCCATTTGGCTCGATCGCTGATGCCCAGCAGGTCGTAGGTGCGCTGGATCTTGGCGAACTCGTGGCCGGCTTCTTCGGTCACGACCGCGGTGTCCCGGTAGCCGTTTTCCACCATGAATCCGCGCGGCGCGACCATCTGGCCCAGTTCCGCCCGCCCGAAGCGCGGCCCGAGCCCGAACTTGAACGGCCCGATGCGTTCGTGGTACAGGCCCGTGCCCTGATCATCCAGATCGAGGGTGCTTTCCGGGAACCGACGAAAGCTTGCGGAGCTGACGCCGAACTTGAAGTCGGTGATGAGAGGCGGCAGATACATCGCCGCTCGTCCGCCATAGCTCAGGCCGTAATAGCCGATGCGATCGGGGTCCACGTAGTCCAGGCTCTTGAGCCAGCGTAAAGCCTGCTCGTACTGCGGCAGGCCGAAGGAGAAGATGGTGGCGCCGACGGGAATCCCGTTCTTCTCCTCGGCGCTGAAAGGCAGGTGCGCGGCGAACACCACGAACCCGCGTTCACACAGGCGGGACATCAGATCGCGGTACGCCCCGTCGCGGGCATAACTGCCTGGCATGCCGCCATAGCCGTGCTGCAACACCACGACCGGGCGGCGCTCGCCCTGGGCAACGTCATTGGGCACGGCCAGCACGCCGAAGCCCCACACGCCCGGCAGTGCGTCGTAGATCACCTCGTGGCCGGTCCAGGTGGGCGCTTCGAAAACCTGGCGCTGACGCACGTTCAAAGGCGGCGGCTCGCTGGCGTCTGGCAGCCGACCGATGACCTGCTCGTAGAGCGTCTGGCGATAGGGCTCCATGGAGCGGTCCCACGCCTGGGGGGACGACAGATCGCCCTGGAAAAAACGGTAACGGTTAAACTCCACCCGCCGCCCCCACGCCAGCAGATGCCGGTTGATGGCGTCCATGACACGGTTGTGGCGACGGCTGGCGTCAATGCGATGCGTCGGCGCGGGGGGCAACACGACATCGTCCGGATTCAACTTGGCGCCCAAGCCCTGGAGGAACGCCGCCAGCGCCTGTGTCGAGCCTGCGGGCACGGGGTTGCCGTCGTCATGGACGAAGGTGATGCGCGGCTCGAAGGCCGCGTCGTGGACGAACCGGCGCAAGCGATCGACTTCGCCGGCGACGTCCTCGAACGATGCCGGCGTCAGGGTTCCCGGTCGACCGGCGCGCAGGGCCATGTTCTGGAACCAGTCGCGCTGGCCGGTCGCCGGCCGCGGCGGCAGTGGTGTGGCGGCCTCATGCTCGGGTCCGTCGCTGTGCTCGATCACCAGGGTGCGCGGCAGCACGAGGCTGGCGAGCTCCGCGTCGCCGAACTCCTTGAGCAGGCCCCAGACCAGTCGCTCCACGGGCTCGCGGGCGAGGGCTTCGCGCGGCTGGAAGTAGCCGCTGACCAGGGTGGTGCTGACGCGCTCATCGAGCGCCGCCCCATACAGCGCCAGCAATCCGCCTTCGCCATAGCCCGCCAGGCCCAGCGGCAGGGCCGGGTCGAACTCGTCGCGCAGCCAGTCCAGCGCTGCCCAGGCCTGTTGCAGTTCGTAGCCGATGATGTGCCGGCCCATGACATAGGCCTGCCGCCAGAGGATTTCGCGATTGCTGAGGCTGATATGGGTAGGCACCGTGCGGTCGTTTTGCTTCATCCAGCCGAGCACGGGCAGCAGTTCGCGCGGCTGATCGGCCCATCGAGCCTGTCGGTTGATGAGTGTGGGCACGACCACCGCCACGCCCTGGCTCGCCAGCGCCGCCGCCAACGGCTCGACGCGGCCCGTCTCGTCCCAGCCGACCATGACCTCGGGATTCTGATCCGCATCCGGCAGGACAACCGCCCCGGCGGTGACCGCGCCGCGCGGCAACAGCAGCAACCCCTCGCCCACAATCTCGCCCAGGACCGGCCAGCGCACCGCCAGCACCGTGTACGCCTGGGTCTCGGCCAGGGGCCCGGCGTGAGCCGGCGACTCGCCGTACACCTCCATGCGCACTTCGTCGCGCTCGTCGACCGCGCCCAGGATCGTGCGCAGCCGCTGGCGATTGGCACTCACCGACGTGATGTATGCCTCGGCGGAACTCAGATCGCGGTTCCATCGCTCGTGGCGCGCGTCCGTCACCCGCTGGGTGTATGCCAGCAGATAGCGCTCGATCTGATCGACGATGCGCTCGCGGATCTCGACCTCGTAGTCGCGGCCAAATGGTTTGTGAAAGTGCTCGACGTTGGTTTCGGCGGTTGACATCGCGTAAGCCTGGGAAAGGAACAGACCAAGGAAGGCGGCCACCACGAATGTGCGTGGAATCACAACAGCGGAGTCCTTGCGGCGGCACATGATGGGCCTCGTCGGCATAGAGGAACGCGCTGCGAGTATAACGCGGCAGGCGAAACATCCGCACGCAAGGCCGTGGCAATGCTTTGGCGGCCCGGTCAGGGCCGCGACCGAAGCGGCCCGTTGCGACGAGGCATGTCGGGCCTGGCGCATGGCGGACGAGGCGGGGGCGGCAACCTGAAGCACGTCAGGCCGATGGCGTCATGGGCGAACGCGGGAGACGCTGGCAGTCAGGGGATTGTCATGTTCCAGCCAGATGGCGCCGGACCGCCGCGCCTATGCTCGGCCATCTCCGCCATGTCTGGGTCGAAATCGCGGATCGCTTCCCGGCGCGGGTTGAGTGACTCGACGGTGCTGGCCAGGCCGCCGCCAGTGTTCACCAGCCGCCGGGCCGCTACGCTGGCGTCCGTGCCGCCACCTTTTGAGGGCTCGCCCATGCCTGCCGCCGACTGCGATCCGATCCTCTGGAATGACACGCGCATCGAAGTTGGGGACGCCTGCCTGTCGATCCGTTCGCCGCAGTGGCGTGCCCGGCTTCGCATCTGCAACGGCCAGTTGCTTGTCGAGCACCTGCGTCGCGGCCAAGCGTCGCTTGACTGGGCCGCGACCGCCGAAGCGAACACGGTCGCGACAGGCCCGTCGCTCGTCGATTACCGGATCGGCTGCGCTTCGCCGGTGCAGGCCGAGTCGCTTGAACTGTTCCTGCACCCTGGCGACGGCTCGACGCAGGTGCAATTGCAGTTGTTCGCGAATGTGGCGGGCATGCGTTTTCGCGTGCGACGGCCGGTGACGAAGGACGTGCCGGCGGCCTGCACCGCAGCGCCCGTTGGCGTACTCGCGCGTCCAATGAACACCGACCACCCGGCAGCGCTGCTGCACCTGGCGCTGGCGCCGAAGCACGTGACACTCGAGCAGGTGACGTTGCGGGCCCGCACGGACTGGCAATATGAGCCGGTGCAGATCGCCCGCTTCGGCCACCTGCACGGCGAGCAGAACCTGCTGCTGCGCGGGAACGTCTTCGCCGTGACTGAACGGCTCAGCGGTGAATCGCTGGTGCTGATCCGTCATGGCATGCTGCCAGACGTCTGCCCGCCGCCTCGCCAGGGCCAGCCCGATCTGGTCGCGCAGCGAAACGTGCTGCACCTGCTTGACGTGTCGATGGTGACGCCGGCGGGCGAGGCGGCCTGCTTCAGCGACTGGTTTGCGCTGCTGCTGTGCGCTGACGCGGGGCCGGCGCGGGTCGCGATGATCCAGGGCTATGACAAGTGCCTGCGACTGCCGGAAGCCGACGCGCCGGTGCGGTCGCTGAGCAATACGTGGGGCGACCGCAATCGGGACGCGCGCATCAACGAAGCGTTCGTCGGCGGCGAGATCGACGCAGCGGCGCGGCTGGGTGTGGATGTCGTGCAACTGGACGATGGCTGGCAGGCCGGCCGAAGTGCAAACTCCGCCCAGGGCGGCGGCAAGTGGACCGGCTTCTGGTCGGACGAGGCGTTCTGGCAGCCGCACCCGAGCCGGTTTCCCCGAGGCTTGACGCCCCTGATTCGGCAGGCCCGGGCCGCGGGCGTGCAGATCGGGCTGTGGTACGCACCGGACTCGGCGGACGGCTTTGCGAACTGGCAGCGGGACGCCAACGCCATCCTCGCCCTGCATCACGAGCACGGCGTGCGCCATTTCAAGCTCGACGCCATCGACCTTTCCGACCGCGATGCCGAGGCAAACCTGCATCGCCTCTTTGACGCCCTCATCGGAGGCTCCAATGGGGCGATCGCCGTGGACCTCGACGCCACCGCCGGTCGGCGGCCGGACTATCTCGCGCGGCCGGACATCGGCCCGATCTTCGTCGAGAACCGCTACACCGATTGGGCCAGCTACTACCCCCACCTCACGCTGCGCACGCTCTGGCAACTCGCCCACTGGATCGCGCCAAGCCGTCTGCGCATGGAGTGGCTCAACCCTGACCGCAACGTCCAGAAGTATGGCGACGACCCGCTGGCGCCGGTGCATTACAAAGCGGACTACCTGTTCGCGATCACCGCGGCCGCCTCGCCGCTGGCGTGGATGGAGTTGCAGCACTTGAGCAAGCAGCGGTGCGACGAGGCCCGCCCGGCGATCGAAGCCTGGCGCCGCCATCGCCGTGAACTGCACGCCGGCGCGGTGACGCCGATCGGCGAGGAGCCCGACGGCCGAAGCTGGACGGGCCTGCTCGGCGGCGACGCTGCGGGTCCACTGCACCTGCTGGTGTTCCGCGAGTTCAACCCTCGCGGTACGTACGAACTGGCGTTGCCGCCGGCGTCCGGCCGGCAGGTGGAGCGCGTCGCCGGCGAGGGCGAGGCGGCCTGGCGGGGCGATCGACTGGCGATCACGCTGCCCGGCCCGCGCCGCTTCGGCTGGTTCCGGTTGACCTGACCACCGCCGCGGTGGGGCACGGCAGATCCTGGCCTGAATCGTCTTCTTCTGTCAGAACAGCCACAGCGCCGCCACCGGGTACCACGGCGGTCATGCCCCAGCTTGATGTAGCTGTCACACTTGGCATGGCCGTCACAGCAGGCGATGAATCCCCCGCGGCTTCCGTTCGAACGACAACGTGCTGGCGTGACACCCGATAAAGCAATCCTTCGTCTGAAAATCGCCGTTGATTGGGTCGTCGGGCGTCCATGTTGGGGTGGGTTCGTGCGGTTTCCCAGTCGTCGCTGATTTCACTGAGCCCGGCGAGGCCAGCCGCCGCGGCGAGGCTTCGTTGGGGAACAGCGCAACGCCAAGGCAGCGCGGCATCATCGCAAACGGACGCTCCGACGTTTCACGAGTTGGGCATCACGCTCAGGGCCTTGCGGCGGTGTCGGTGGCAGCCGACCTGGCGTGAAGGCA
The DNA here is from genome assembly GCA_007125385.1 of Phycisphaeraceae bacterium. Taxonomy (GTDB): domain Bacteria; phylum Planctomycetota; class Phycisphaerae; order Phycisphaerales; family Phycisphaeraceae; genus SKPT01. Next base: position 8,897 of record SLDI01000529.1, read on the forward strand.
GAGTTCATGCCGTGTCAGGTTCGTTCCGCAGCCATGCAGTCGGAGCCGTCCATCACTTCCGCCGCTCCTGGCTCAAAACGCAGTTCAGGTGTGGCGCTGCGACGACTCGCTCAGGTTCGTTCCGTCGTGACCGGCACACCGTCGTCCCACACCCGGCCGGGCCACCTCAGCCGGGTGTGGCGACGGTGCCGGAGCGTCGCATCAGTGTTATTAACTTGTCAAAGAACGCGGCTGGAGGACCCCAGCCCCCCCCCCCCCGGAGCTCCCCGGACCCCGGGTGATCGAGGGGGGTTCACCGCGATCGCTCGCGGCTCAAGCCCAGGCAAGCCGCACAGGCAAAGCCCGTGGCACCGGGCGGGGCGTGCAGCTCGGAGGTCGGCGCCCGACAGTGCGGGCATGCCATGGCCAGCCCGCCGCCCCTCGTCGCGGGCAGCAAGCCCACCGGAATATCAAGCGTTCGCCGGCCCTCATCGGTCTGTACGGCGTAACGCAGGCACAGCGCCGTGCTGACCTGACTCCGATCCTCCGCCACCCGCACCGTGGCGAGCAACCGCTGCTCCGCGTCAGTCCACTGAAGCCGATGGGTCCACGCCGTCGACGCCTGCCCAAGGCCGGCGGCGATGAGCTCGCGCAGTCGAATCGTCAGACAATGCTGAGGCTTCAGCTCCCGCAGCCGCGGCCGCTTCTGCCAGAGGCAAAGCCCCGGCTCGACCGGTTCGCGGGCCTCCGCATCCAGGCTCGCACCGCCCTGCTCCCGCCCCGGGCCGAAACCACCCTGCGGGAGGAGCAGTCCGTTTGCCATTCGCTGCCGCGCCGATTCGAAGCTCCGCAAGCAGCCGGCCAGCGCCTTGTCGATGCGTGTCCGCTGCAGAAGGTGCTCTCCCGTCAGCGGCAGGTCGCGATGCAGCGCGTTGCTGCGCGCCGACAGGCTGTAGAACTGCGCCAGCCCGGCCAGCGCGGTGTCGAGCAGCACGAAGTCGGCGGGCGTGTGCACGTCCCACTGCCTGGCCAGCATCGGCCTCAGGAGATGGACATACCGATCGAGCAGGGGAAGCTCGGCCGGGTCGGCGCTGCGCATCAACTCGAAGATGACAGCCCGCCGCACGAGATGCTGATTAACCCAAGCCTCGTACCGGTCCGCGGCCACTTCGTGGAGATCCCAGAGCAGCTCCTGCAAGTCGTACGGATGCAGATCCAGATCGCGCCACAGGTCAGCCAGCACCAGATCGAAGGCCTGGTCGAGCGTTGCGTCGCCGGCGCCGTCCTCGGCGCTGCCGCACACCCGCAACTGCGCGATGAGCGCCCGCGTCTGCGCAACAGTGTCAATCGCCGCCTCCTCCTTCGGCGCCGCGGGCGTTGGCGAGGGATCGTCCGGCACCGGCTCGGCGCCGTGGTCGGTTGGCGACTTCAACGCGCCGCTGATCGTGCCGCCTGGGTTAGTCGCCTTGAGCTCGCCATGGCGTGGCACGGGTCGGGCCGGCGTCGCATCTGCAGCCGGCGGCTGCACC
>SLDI01000488.1:0-2697 GCA_007125385.1 Phycisphaeraceae bacterium
CGCCCGCTGGCGTGGAGCCGGTGCTGGGCCGAGGACCGGGCGGCGGCGTGGCTGGGCATCGGCGCCGCCCGGCCGCGGCCCCGACGCCGGCGATGAGCCGGGCCCGTGCACGCACGACGGCACGGGTAAGGGGCTGTCAACCTATCATGATGCGTCTTTGGTCCAGGTTAGGGTTCCCGCTCCGTTGGCACAGAGGGCGAAGGACAGCACGGGCACACTCGCTGCCGCCCCCCTTGGTCGACCCTTGCCCGAGGGCAAGAGCGGCCGCCTTGGACGTCTCCCACTGGAGCACGGCCTCGGTAGCTGCTACGTTGTCGCCAGTGCGGTGGAAAGGCTGCGGCGCCGGGCCACCAGCTCCCGGAAGGGGGGTAGAAACGATCCCCTGTCTGGGGCATGCTTGGCGCGTTCTTGAAGTGGCGGAAGAAAGGGCAGGATGATTACGTGATTGTAATATTTTGTGGGGAAGTGTTTCAGGCCTTCCGCCCTCGTAGCTCAGCGGATAGAGCGGCGGTTTCCTAATCGCGGACTCGCGACTTTTCCGACGTCGCCGCGCATCGCGTTTTGCCCCGTATTTTGCGGGAAAATCGGCGACACTGGCGCGTTGGGCGGGGTTCAGGCTCATGGTCGTTCCGGACGTTGGGAGGCGCCGGCGGACGCTAGAGGACGCGGGCCATCGGCCAGTATATAGGCCAGCGCAGATCACGCCGTTTCGGCGTCGGGCTCGTCGAGCGGCGGCAGCGCGGGCAGCGCGTTGATGGCGGCCTGCTTCTCCTCGTCGGTCGTGTGCAGGTAGCGCATCGTGGTGGTGATGCTCTGGTGCCTCGCCAGTTCCTGGACGGTCCGGGCAGAGACCCCGCTGCGCCCAACGGCCGTGATGAACCCGTGCCGCAACGCGTGGAAGTTCAGGACTCGGCCTTGCTCATCGACGTGGGCGATGCCGGCGACCGCGAGGTCGCGCCGCATCATCTTCGACGCATCGGGCGGGACGTTGATCGCCTGCGCAGCCGGGGCTTTGTGCGCGAGGTGTTGCCGGAGCAGCTCCGCCAGCTCGGGCCGCAGGGCGATCGTGGCCTCGCGCTTGTTCTTGGTGTAGCCGCTTTGGACGGTCACCCTGGCCGGCCGCGTGTCCAGATCGAAGCTTTGGCGGGTCAGACTGCGAAGCTCGCTGGACCGCAGCCCTGTCTCCACGGCGAGGCGGTAGAGCAGCGCCCGCTCAGGCCCGGTGATGGCGTGGGGGTGCTCGGGCCGGTCAGCGAACCGGCCGCGCCCGCCGCCCCAGCGGAACGACTCGCCGGCCTGCGCCGCAGCGATGAGGCGGCGCAGCTCGTTGACGCTCGGGGCCCGCTTCTGGCGGCTGTCGGTGACGGCCTGGCGGCGCAGGCTGGTGATCGGCGATGTCGTCGCCCGGCCGTCGGCCACCATCCAGTTGCAGAAGGCCTTGGCGACGGTCAGCGCGTGGTTCTTTGTCTGCGTGCGGACGGGCACCTGGATGTGCTTGAGCCGACCGGGGCGCTCGGGGTCGGGGACACGCGCCGTCTGCGTCATGGAGCCGATGGCGGTCTGGATACGCGAAGCCGACAGCTCCGTCCACCACCTGACGTCTGCGCGCTCGAGCAGGCGGAGCAGGCGGGTGCGGGTTTGCGTGGCATGTTTCGACGCGTGGCCGGCGGCGTCGAGATGTGCCGCGTAGTCCTCGACGTGCTCGTGCAGCGGCTTTGACGTTGCCGCGCGTCGACGGTCGACCAGGCCCCACTTGAGCAAGCGATCGAGCATGGCGGGCGTGGCCGCGTCGAGCCAGGCCCGCAGGTCGGGATCCAGCTCGGTGCCATTCGCGGCGTAGCCCGCGAGCTTCTCGAGCTTCGCCCCGAGCTGCTCCGTCGCCTTCTTATCGGTGAAGCCGGGGCACCGGCGCCAAACGTCGTGCTTCTGGTCGTGGAACTCGACGTAGTGCTTGCTCGTTGCGACCTGGTACTTCGCGGATCCGACGAAGCCGCGCGGCTTGCCCGGGACGGGCCAGAGGTACGCCGCGACGCTGGTGATCGCCGGCGCCGTCGGTTCGCCCTTCGGCGCGAGGATGGCGCGGGCCTGCTTCGCGTCGATGCCGGCCGCCTCGGCGATGTCCTTGGCATCGAGGCCGCGGGCCTTCGCCTCCTTGCGGATGTCGCGGCAGAGCTTCTCGTTGTCGCGGTACTTTTGGCGGAAGATTCGCATTGCATGTCTCCTTGGTTGGGGCTGGGCGACGCGCCCGGGGTCAGCACGATGAAGCCGCGGTCTGCGTGAAAGTGCAAGTCTGCTGCTCTGGTGCGGGCGAGAATTACTGGCGACGCTCGGCGTCGCCGTCCAGGTCGTTTCGCATGCGTTTGATCGCCTTGGCCTCGCGGGCCGCGTCGCGGTCGACCTGATCCCAGCCCCGACGGCGCGGCTGCTCACCCACCTTCAACGGCTCGCCCACGCTGCCGCAAACCAAACACCGCAAGCAGTCGCTCCGCCGGACGCAGACGCGGCCGCTGCCGCAGTTGCCGCACTTGATCAGCGGCAGGCGTGGCGTCTTGCCCATGGCGGGTCGTCCTCTCGCGTGGGTGGCGTCTGTGCTACCTCGGTTCCGCCGTGTCCCTCAAGGCGGGGAACGCATCGGAACCGGCCGGGGCGGCACACGCGCCAACGTGGGCGGGCTTCTGGCGAAGGCGACGCGGGGCC
>SLDI01000425.1:0-2694 GCA_007125385.1 Phycisphaeraceae bacterium
AAGGGTCAATCCTTACGCGGTCGGATTGCCGAAAAGAACCGCCTGGCCGGCAAGCTGGTTTGGAGTTCCTCCAGCCACGCTCGCCTGCGCTCCGGCCCACCCAGCGATCGAATCAGCTACCGAGCAATGCTCACACCCCCACCGCCGTCGACGCCGAACGCTCCATCACCTCTTTCGCCGTCACCTCCCGCCCCAGTTCACCCGACCTGTAAATCCCCTCCGTGATCAGCATCGCGTTCAGCGCCACCTCCGCCGTCGGCAGCAGCTCCACCTTGCCCAGGTTCGCCGCCACCCAGTGATCCTGGCTGGTGCGATAGTACGCCTCGTCACCGCGCACACTGCTCCATCGCCGCTGGGCCTCGTCCAGGTTCACCTCGCTGGTCATCAGCATGTCGCCGGCCGTGTGCAGGTACTTGAACGGCTTGAGGCGAATGCCCCCCTTCGTTCCCGCGATGCTCGAGCCCTCGAACGCGTCCATGTGGATCGCCCACGCCTCGATCACGTCCAGCGTCACGTCGCCGTCGAAGTGCACGAACCCCACGCCCAGCTCCTCGACGTCATACCCGCTCGCCGCCCGCCGCGCCTCGTCCATCGCCGTCTTCTGATACGCCTTGCCCGTGATTCGTCGCGGTGTCGGGTTGCCCATCAGGTACAGCACCTGGGCGAGGTGATAGATGCCCATGTCGATGAGCGCTCCGCCGGCCGACGTCTGCTTCTGCACGAACGCCGGCGTGGCGTAGCCGTCGACGAAAGGCCGGCCGCGTCGCCGATACCCTGTCGACCGCGCGTGATAGATTTCGCCGAGCATCCCGGCGTCGATCAGCTCCTTGGCCGCGCGCGTCTCGCGTGCGAACACTCCGCCGTTGAGCTGCACCGCCAGCCGACGCCCGAGCTTGCGCGCCGTCTCCACCATGGCCAGCCCGTCGCGGTACGATCCGGCGATCGGCTTCTCGCAGAGCACGTCCTTGCCCGCCTCCATCGCCGCGATCGTCACCGGCATGTGCAGGTTGTTGTGCAGGCACACGTCCACCGCGTCGATGTCCGGCCGCGCCAATAGCTCGCGGAAGTCCTTGTAGAAGTGCGGCACGGCAAACTCCCGCGCCACACTCTGCGCCTCCGTCTCGTTGATGTCCGCCACCGCCACCACATTCGCCCCCGCCACCTCGGCATACTTCTTCACATGCCGCTTGCCGATCAACCCCACGCCGATCACGCCGATGTTCAACGTCTCACGTCCGTCATCGCCCATAGCTCAGGCTCCCAATTCGCCACGAAGGCACGAAGTTCACGAAGTCTGCACGAAGCAGGAAAAGGCAGCTAAGGAAGGCAGGAAAGAAGGAAGCCAGGAAAAGACGCCTTCAACACGCCCACCACCCCCCACTCCTTTCCTGCCTTCCTGCCCTTCCTGCTTTCCTTGTTTCTGCATTCTGCATTCTGCATTCTGCATTCTGAATTCACCCCAACCACTCTTCCCGCCCCGCCGCCACGAACTCATCATCACGAAGCTCCGGGTACATCGCGTACACCCGGTCGATCTCCTCCATCTGCCCCGGCCCAAGCCCCTCGGTCTCGTCCAGGCACCATATCCCCTCCATCAAGCCCTGGCGACGCAGCACCTCGTGCAGCCCGGCGATCACGCCCTGAAAACCGTTGGCCGCATCGAAAAACGCCGCGTTCGCGTCCGTCACCGCCGCGTTCAGCCGCATCAGATCCGCGCTGTACGCCTCGCGCCCGGCGCGCACCGCACGGCAGCGCTCCAGCAACTGCACCGCCGGCCGCGTCCACACCGACCAATGCCCCAGCAATCCCCCCACGATCCACCGCTGCCCCGCCACGCCCGCATCACCAAACCGGTATGGCGTCACCAGGTCCGCCACGATGTTGTCGTCGTTGCCCGTATACAGCGCCACGTCGTCGCGCCCCGCGTCCACCGCCGCCCGCACCACGTCCAGCGTCCGGTACCGGTTGAACGGCGCGATCTTCACCGCCACCACGCGCTCGTTCTCAAACACCCGACGCCAGTACCGATAGCTCAGCACGCGCCCGCCCACCGCCGGCTGCAAGTAGAACCCCATCACCGGCAGCACCTCACTCACCCGCTGCACGTGCGCCACCAGCGCGTCCTCATCCGCCTCGCCCATCGCCGCCAGGCTGAGCAGCCCCACGTGATACCCCAGCCCCCGCGCCAGCTCCGCCTCGCGCACCGCCTGGGCCGTCTCACCGCATATCCCCGCGACCCTGACCAGAGGTTGATCCGCCCGCGCGTCGGCCGCGTCCATCTCCTCCTTCGCAGTCCGCAGCACAGGCTCGAACAGCCCGATCTCCGGCTTCCTGATCTCGAACTGCGTCGTATGCACCCCCACCGCCAGCCCGCCAACCCCCGCGGCCACGTAATACCGCGCCAGCGCCCGCTGCCGACGCTCATCCAGCCGCCGCTTCGCATCCAGCGCCAAAGGATGAGCCGGGATCGCCACCCCATGCCGCAACCGCTCCCCCACCGCCGCGTTCAGCACACCCTTACTCGCCGTTCGACCCATTATGCTAATCCTCGGCTTTCAACCCGTTGATGACCTTTGTCTGGTAACCAAGCTCAGCGATCCGCCGCAATGCACGCTTGGAAAAAAAGCTTCCACTTTCCCCGGTGAGTTCAAACCGTTGTACCTGTTCCTCGCTGCTCACAACGACGTCGAGGTG
>SLDI01000054.1:0-2694 GCA_007125385.1 Phycisphaeraceae bacterium
AACAGCACCCCACGCGCCTGCCAGGCCCCGTTGGCGGGCAGGTGCAGGTTGCCATAGAGCGGCTGGCCATCGGCGCCGGGCAGTTGCCACGCAGTAACGCTCATGGCGACGAGTATAGGCCTGAGCCAGCGGTCCATCAGAGGGCGGATTGGCATCGCCCGATGGTCTGCGTGGTCACCCCCATCACAGGAGCGTGGCTTGAAACGCTGCGGATCATGTCGAGCCTGTTTCCATGCTCGGAGCCAGCGACACCCTGACTCGTGAAAGATCGATGGAAGTTCCTGCTCGTACGTGATCACTCAAGCAGACGTAGACCCGCTCTCCATACCGACTCAAATGTTTCAGCATCTGCTTGATGCCCTCCTCCTGGTGCGCATGAGCACGTTCGATCTGCAGGGTCAGCGACACGTTGGCGCGACGGAGGAGGCGGGCGATGCCTCGTCGGACTTCATGAAAGAAACGATCCTCGACGGCGCCACGCAGTGTCAATACAAGGCTCGGCTTGTCAGCCGCATGATCCAGTTCCAGGATGACATCACCTCGTTCAAACGCTGAGGCGAAGCGACGTTTCAGGCGGGCGATCGCCTCGGCGGCACGACGTCGTGCGTCATGCGGTGCGTCGCTCAGATACCGCATTGCATAATCGCGCATGCTCAGGCCGCGCACCCAGTCGGTGAGCACCACCGGCCAGAGGCGCGGCGAGCAATGCAGCGTCGCGAGAAACCACAGCCAGCGACGAGGCCCACCGGGGGCGATGCCGCGTGCGAGGATCCGGCCGAGCATCCGCAACTGGCTGACGCTGGCCATCGGCTTGCGGGACCTGCGTCCCGGACGCAAGTGAGCTGCCTTGTTGCGAATCCGCCGGGCGATGCCCGCATCCGAGAAAAGGCGATGGTACAGAGCCTTGTAGCCGGCGATCATCGTGTCGTACGACATGGCGGCAGGCATCACGTTCGTCTGCGCACGCGTGTTATCGCCGGGCATGATGTCGTGGCGTAGACGCCCCTCGCGTTCCAGCCGTTCGTACAGCGGCGTACGGGGCAGGGCCGTGAGCAGACCGACCATGGCGACCTGAATGCCCGCGTCCACGATGAAGCGGTGCTGACGCTCAAACGCCTCGGCCGTGTCATTGTCGAACCCGACGATGAACCCGGAGAACACGTCGATGCCATAGCTGTAGATGGTGCGCACGGATTCGAGGAGGTCGCCTCGGGTGTTCTGCATCTTGCCCGCCGCCTTGAGGCTCTCGACGTCCGGCGTCTCGATGCCGAGGAACACCCATGCGAAGCCGGCCTCGCGGAACAGCTCAAGAAGCTCACGATCCCCGGCCAGATTGAGCGAGGCCTCGGTGCCGAATTCGAACGGATAGCCATGCTCTTTCTGATAGTCAACTAGAAAGCGAAGCAGTTCCTTGGCGACCTTCTTGTTGCCGATCAGGTTATCATCCACGAAGAAGGCGCTGCTCGCGCCCTGGGCGCGCAGGGCGTCCAGTTCCCGGCCGATCTGCTGCGGCGTCTTGGTACGCGGCTTTCGGCCGAACATGACGATGATGTCGCAGAACTCGCATTGATAAGGGCAGCCTCTTGAAAACTGCAGGCTGGCCGGTCCGTAACGGGAAAGGTCGAGCAGGTCGAAACGTGGTGTGGGCACATCGGACAAGTCCACCGCGCCCGTTTCGATATAGCTCGATGCGACCTGGTCGGCTTCGTAATCGACACAGAACCGCGGCCAGATGCGCTCCGCCTCACCTGCCACGACGCAGTCGGCGAGCCCCTCCAGACGCTCAGGGCACAATGAGGCGAAGCTGCCGCCGGCGACCGTGAAATACCCCTGCTGACGGTAGTAGGCCAGCAGTTCGCGCTGCCGCGGATGCTGCACCGCCATGCCGCAGACGCCCACGATGTCCGCCTCGGGGCTGACGGGCAGGGGTTCGACCGCCTCATCGACGATCCGCACACGCCAGTGATCGGGGCACAGCCCAGCCAGCGTCGCCAACCCCAGCGGCGGATTCAGCGCGCGCTGATGGGTGAAGATCTTCTCCATCGCCCAGCCGAAGCTCCAGAAACTGTCCGGCGAGCGCGGATTGATCAGCAGCAGGCGTACCGGTGTCGAGCGCATAGAACAATTCCCAAAAAAACCTTACCAGCCCGGAGGTGCAACAGGCCCCGGCTGCTCGGCCCGGCGTCGCCCGCAAGCTGGCACACAAGTGCCGCTCCGGATCCAGGCGAGCCAGTCGCGCCAGGCCATAGGATAACAATGTCTCCTGATCCGGGCTCGAAAGAAATGCGTTGTCTGACAGCAGGCGGCCGGCGGATGCGGGCGCAGCATCATGCTCAGTCGCTGTGCTCGTCAAGCCGCACCTTGCCGCGGAAGGTCCAGTAGATGACCACGGTGTAGCCAACGACGAACGGCATGCCCAGACCGGCGATGATGAGCATGATCGTCAGCGTTGTGGGCGAGCTGGCGGCGGTGTAGATGGTGAGACTGCGCTCGGGCCGGGGCGCGCTGGCGACGATATTGGGGAACATCGCGGCCGCGAGCAGACACACGAAGACGAGGATCGCCACGCTGCTGGAGGCAAAGGCCTGGCCCATTCACCCCTGGTGCACGGGCAGCGCGGAATGTTGGCGATCGCCAGCACAGCCAGGAACACCGATTCGAGGAAGAAGGCGAAGATGCCCTCCGCGGCGAGCG
>SLDI01000006.1:0-10376 GCA_007125385.1 Phycisphaeraceae bacterium
GTCTCGACGCGGGAAACCGGCCGGGCGCCGCACCCGGCCGGTCACGATGGTAACTACTTCTTCGCGGAAACGGAAGCCTTTTCTTGCGCGTCGCCCTTCTCGTCCTCGCCCTCCATCGCCGCCCGCCGCGACAGCTTCACCCGCCCCTGCTCGTCGATCAGCAGCACCTTCACCCGCACCGTGTCCCCGATCTTGACCACGTCCTCGACCTTGTTGACGTAACCGTCGGCCAGTTCCGAGATATGGCACAGCCCGTCCTGGCCGGGGATCACCTCGATAAACGCCCCGAAGTCCTTGACCGACGTGACCCGGCCGGTGTAGACCTGCCCGACCTTGACCTCGGCGCCGATCTTCTCGATCTCCTCCAGGGCGGCCTCGGCCTTGCCGGCGCCCACCGCGGAGATGTAGATCGTCCCGTCCTCCTCGATCTCGATCTTGGCGCCGGTCTCTTCCTCGAGGGCGCGGATCATCTTGCCCCCCGGGCCGATGATCTTGCCGATCTTGTCCGGGTGCACCCGCGTCGAGAGGATCCGCGGCGCGTGCTGGCTGATCGACGCGCGCGGCGAGGGAATCGCCTTCTCGATCAAGTCGATGATCTCAAGGCGATTCTTCTTCGCCAGCTCCAGCGTCCTGCCGATCTGCTCGAAGCTCAGGTGGCTGATCTTCAGGTCAAGCTGGATGGACGTGATCCCGTTGCGCGTGCCCGTGACCTTGAAGTCCATGTCCCCGAAGTGGTCCTCCTCGCCCTGGATGTCGGTGAGGTAGACGTCCTCCTGGCCGGGCTCGTCGGCCTTGATCATGCCGATGGAGATGCCCGCGACCGGGGCCTTGATCGGCACGCCCGCGTCCATCAGCGCCAGCGTCCCGCCGCACGCCGACGCCATCGACGACGAGCCGTTGGACTCGAGAATGTCGCTGACCACGCGCACCGTGTAGGGAAAGTCGGCGACGTCCGGCAGCACGGGTTGCAGCGCCTTCTGCGCCAGCATCCCGTGGCCGATGTCCCGCCGCGACGGCCCGGCGATCCGCTTGGCCTCGCCCACGCTGAACGGCGGGAAGTTGTAGTGCAGGTAGAACTTCTCGGCGTACTCCTCGCCCAGGCCGTCGACGATCTGCTCGTCGCGCCCCGTGCCCAGCGTCGTCGTGACCAGCGCCTGCGTCTCGCCTCGCGTGAACAGCGCCGAACCGTGCACCCGCGGCAGCACGCCCACCTCGCAGGTGATCGCGCGCAGCTCGTCGAACGCCCGGCCGTCCGTCCGCTGCCCGGTGCGGATGATCTCGCGCGTCAGCCGCTCCTCCAGGTCGTGGATCGCGTTCGAGGCATGCTTGCGCCGCTTCTGCCAGTTGCGCCACACCATGTACGGCGCGTCCTCCGCCGGCTCGGGCAGCTCGGTGCTCAGGAAGCGCTCGATCGCCGTGGACACCGCCTCCTGGCGGTCCAGCTTCGTCCCCGGGCTCGTCTTCGCCGCCCGCAGCGGCTCGGCGAGCTTGCCGTTGACCAGCTCCACGACATCCTCCGGCGGCGTGTCGAGCGTAAAGACCTTCTCCTTGCCCACCTTCGCTTGCAGGTCCTTGATCAGCCCGGTCACCTGCCTGCAATACTCGAAGCCGAACTGAAGCGCCTGGGTGACCTCGGCCTCGGGCAGCTCGTGCCCGCCAACCTCGATCATGTTCAGCCCCTCGTCATGCCCGGCAATGAGCATGTCCAGGTCCGAGTATTCGACCTGCGCGGCCGTGGGCATGACGATCGGCTCGCCGTCGATCCGACCCACGCGGATGTTGCCGATCGGGCCCTGGAAAGGGATCGACGAGATCGACAGCGCCGCCGACGCCGCGATCCCCGCCAGGACGTCCGGCTCGTTCTGCCCGTCGGCCGCCAGCACCCAGCACTGGATCTGCACCTCGTCCATGAACCCGGCGGGGAACATCGGCCGGATCGGCCGGTCAATGTTCCGCATCGTCAGGATCTCTTTCTGGTTCGGCGCCCCCTCGCGCTTGCGGAACCCGCCCGGGAACTTGCCCGCGGCGTTCATCTTCTCGCGGTAGTCCACCGTCAGCGGGAAGAAGTCGATCCCCTCGCGCGGCTTGTCGCGCACTGCCGTGCCCAGCACCACCGTCTCGCCGAACTGCACCACCACGGACCCGTCGGCCTGCTTGGCGACCTTGCCCGCCTCGATCGAAAGCGTCCGGCCGCCAATTTCCGTCTCAACTCGAGCATACATCATAACTCTGTTTCCTTGCCGTCACACACCGGGCCAACGCGCCAGGCCCGCGGACGCTCCGCCCGCACGCCTGCCGGCCTCGATGCCACCGGCCAAGGAAGCAGAAGACAGATGACTCGCCGCAGCGACGCGCTCCCTCAAGCGCCGGTGCCGCGAGTCGACTGCCGTCTGCTCCCCGCCCGAACCGTTCGGGCACAGTGGCTGGCAAAGCCGGGTGGTCGTCAACCCGTTTCCTTAACAACACGTCTGAACCGGACACGCCGACCGCTGCCGCGCAGCGCCGGTACCGGCCGTTGCCCCGGCCTCGACGGGCCAGGGCGCTACTTGCGCAGCCCCAACCGGCCGATCAGCTCCAGGTACGCCGGGCGGTTCTTCCGCCGCAGGTACCGCAGCAGCCGGTTCCGCTTCGAGACCATCATCAGCAGCCCGCGCCGCGAGGCGAAGTCCTTGCGATGCGTGCGCATATGCCCGGTCAGCCCGTTGATGCGCTCCGTCAGCACCGCGATCTGGACCTCGGGCGAGCCCGTGTCCTTCTCCTCGCGGCGGAAATCCTGCACCAGGGACTGTTTCTTCTCGGCGGTGATCGTCATGGTCGGCTGGTTCTCTGGCGTGGCAATGCGGGCCCCCGGGGTCGGTCAAGCACGGTAGTGTAACCACAGCGGCCGCGCCAGGCAAGCGTAGCGCCCCCGGCCGGCGCGCCTCGCCCCCGCCGCCGCCCCCGGCCGCCTCGGCTCGACCGCCAATCCTATAAACTTCGGTCGCGATGCGTATCACACTCGACCCGCCGGCCGCACGCTGGCCGGCGCCCGATCCCCACCATGGCGCGGACCGTCGGCCCCTGCGCCGGCTCGTCGCCGAGCACGCCCATCGCCTCGGCACCGCCGAGCTGCCCGACCGGCCGGCCATCATCGCCACCGGGCACCAGGCCTGGCTCTGGCACTGCGGCATCCTGGCCAAGGACCTGGCCATGGCCGCGGCCTGTCGCCGCCACGACGCCGCCGGCCTGCACCTCGTCGTCGACCAGGACGCCCACGACGCCCTGAGCCTGACCCTGCCCCACATCGAAGGCGACCGCCTCAGCGCCCGCACCGTCCGCCTGGCGCCGACCCATCCCGACGTGCCGACAGGCCTCCAGGCGCCCGCCGACCCCGCCGCCATCACCGCCCGGCTCGACGCGCTGGACGAACCCGGGCTCGCCCGCCTGCGCGAGGCCATCGCCGATCTGCCGGCGACGCGCACGCTCGCCGAGCAGGTCACCGCCCTCCTCGCCCGCCTGATGCGCCCCCCCCTCGGCGAGCTGCCGGTGCTCTTCGTCAGCGACCTGCCCCGGCTCGAAACGTATCGCCAACTGCTGGCGGCGATGCTCCACGACGCCCGCGCCGCGGCCGCGGCGTACAACCGCGCCGTCGCCGCGGTCCCCGAGGCGGGCCTGACACCGCTGCGCCTCGAGCCGGACCGCGTCGAGCTGCCGCTGTGGCTGGCGACGTGGAACCAGCCGCGCCGCCGCGTCTTCGCCGACCTCGCCGACACCACGCCCCTCTTCACCGACGACGCCGGCCAGCCGATCGACCCGCCCGCCGATCCGCCCGCGCCGACCGGCCGTGACCAATCCCTGCTGCCCCGGGCCCTGCTGCTGACCGCCTTCATGCGCAGCCACGTCAGCGCGACGTTCATCCACGGCACCGGCGGCGGGCTCTACGACCGGGCCACCGACCACTGGTGGCGGGCCTGGCGAGGCCAGCCGCTGGCCCCGGCCGTCGTCGCCACCGCCGACGTGCACCTGCCATTGCCCGAGCTGCCGATCGCCGACGCCGACGCGCTGGCCCGCGCCCGCTGGCTCGTGCACCACGCCCCGTACAACGTCGACCGCCTGCTGGGCCTGGACGACGCCCTGACCCGCGAGAAGCGCCGCGTGCTCGGCTCCGTGCTCGCCCCGCACGCCCGGGCCCGGACGTCGCCGCGGCAGCGCCGCCTGGCCTTCGCCCACCTGCATCTGATCAACGCCCGCCTGGCCAGCGCGCACAGCCAGGTCATCGCCCGCGCCCGCGCCGAGCTGGACCGCGCCCGCCTGGGCCTGTCCAACGCCGCGACCGCCCGCCGGCGCGACTGGCCATTCTTCCTCTACAGCGACGAGACGCTGGCCGCGCTGCGCCGGCGCATCGACGCCTGCTTCGCCGGGCAGCCCGCTGCCTGCAACAGCGGGGATTAGGTCCTGTCGCAAGCCGTGTTCAATGGGTGCCGCTGGCGGCTTGTCCGACAGAGCGAGCCCCGGTGAAATCCCGGCGGAGCCCGAGAAGGCTCGACCCATCCCCCATCTGCGGCGTAAGTATTGTAACCACAGTGACTAATCGCCTCCCCGGCCGCCGCCGGAGCCGGTCATGCCCACGCCCAACCTCGCACTGCCCGACCACCTGCGCCAACTCGGCCGCGCCCTGCTCGGGCCGCTGGTCACCGCCACGGCCGTGCTCGGCTACGAAGCCGTCACCCCCACGCTTGGCGTCGAGCTCAGCGCCCCGGCGGTCATGCTCACCGCCGTCGTCTTCGCCACCTTCGTCTCCGGGCTGCCCGGCGGGCTGGTCAGCGCCGGCATCGCCACCGCCTACTACTTCGACCTGGTCCTGCTGGGCGGGCCCGACCAGCAATGGCGCTTCATCCAGTTGACGCTGACCACCTTCCTGCTCGCCGGGCTGGTCCATGGGCTGCTGCACTACGCCGTCGAGCGGCAACGGCTGGAAACCGACCGCGCCGAGCGCGCCCTGGCCCGCACCGAACGCAACTTCCGCCTCATCGCCGACAACACCTCCGATGTCGTCTACGCCGCGGCGATGGACGGCTCGCTGATCTACGTCAACCCCGCGTTCGAGAAGAGCACCGGCTATCCGACCCGCGCCCTGGCGGGCCGCTGCATCGCCCATTTCACCCACCCCGACGACGCCGAGCGCGTCCGCCGGCTTTGCCTCGAGGCCCGGCAGGGCCGGTCGATGCCCTGGGCCGAATTCCGCATCATCACGCGCGCCGGCCAGACACGCTGGCTCGGCGGCAACTGGGGCCCGCTGCGCGACGACGCCGGCGAGCAGATCGGCATCCAGGCCCGCCACTGGGACAGGACCGAGCAGAAGCGGGCCGAGCAGCAGCTCGTGGCCCTGAACCAGACGCTCGAGCAGCGCGTCGCCGAGCGCACCGCCCAGTTGCGCAGCGCCGCGGCCGAGCTCAACCAGGCCGAGCAGCGCGAGCGCCGCCGCCTGGCCCGCGTGCTGCACGACCACCTTCAGCAACTGCTCGTCGCCGCCCGCCTGCGCGTCTCGCTGCTGCGCGGCCGGGGCGACGCCGACGAGCTGAACGAGCTCGATGACCTGCTCGTCCAGTCCATCGACGCCTCGCGCTCGCTCACCGCCGAGCTCAGCCCGCCCCTGCTCCGCGACACCCGGCTCAGCGCGGCCATGCAGTGGCTGGCGCGGGCGATGCACGAAAAGCATGGCCTGGCGGTCGAGGTGCTCACCGCCGACGAGCCCGCCAGCGACCGTCTCAGCGAGGACATGCGCGCCTTCCTCGTCCAGACCGTGCGCGAGCTGCTGTTCAACACCGTCAAGCATGCCGGCGTCGATCACGCCCGCGTCGTGCTCGAGATGCCACGCGCCGACGCCCTGGCCATACGCGTCGAGGACGACGGCGCCGGCTTCGACCCGGGCCAGCTCCACCAGGGGCGCGAGCACTTCGGCCTGCTGAGCATCGTCCACCGCCTGGAGCTGCTCGGCGGCCACATGGACATCGACGCCCACCCCGGCCAGGGCACGCGCATCACCGTGCGAACCCCGCTGAGCCCGGCCGCCAGCAACCGCGCTCCCGCCGCGGCGTAACGCCCGGCATCCCGGCTTTGCGTGTATCCTCTGCTACGCGTCACCCGTCCTTTGCGGGCATGCGCAGATATGCACACCGGTGGATCCTGCGACAGACCGCGAAGGAGCGAAGAGACGCGAAGGAGCGAAGGGCCAGGCTATTATTGACCTTTGCATGGTCAACTTCACCGCGACCCGGCGCATCGGGGGTGCCACGGCTTGACCGCGAAGCGGCAAGCCGTGCGATCATCGGCAAGCGCACGGCTTGCCCTTCGGGACAAGCCGTGGCACCCCACGACCTTCGGGACAAGCCGTGGCACCCTACGACCTTCGGGACAAGCCGTGGCACCCTACGACCTGCAGTCAACCCGACCATTCAAAGGTCAATGAACCAAAGGAATTCTTCTTCGCGCTCTTCGCCTGCTTCGCTTCTTCGCGGTTTTTCAGAGGGTCCATCGGGCATTCTCCATTTTTCGTTGTTGATCCCATGCATCTGCTCATCACTGCCGGCCCAACCCGCGAGCCCATCGACGCCGTGCGCTTCATCAGCAACCGGTCCAGCGGGCGCATGGGCGTGGCCCTGGCGCGCGCCGGGGCGGCGGCCGGCCACGCGGTCACGCTGCTGCTGGGGCCGGTCGAGGACCCGCCCGCGTTGCCCGCCGACGTGGCGCTGCACCGTTTCCAGAGCACCGCCGAACTCGGCCAACTGCTCGACGCCCACGCTCCGGCGTGCGATGCGCTGCTCATGGCCGCGGCCGTCGCCGACTACACCGTCGCCGAGCCGACCGCCGACAAGCTGCCGCGGGCCGGGCAGCGCACGCTTACGCTCACGCCCACGCCCGACCTCGTCGCCGCCGCCGCGGCGCAGCGCCGCCCCGGGCAGGTGATCGTCGCCTTCGCGCTGGAGCCGGCCGAGCGGTTGCCCAGCCGTGCCATGGACAAGCTCAGGCGCAAGGGCGTGGACGCGATCGTCGCCAATCCGCTTGAGACGATGGATGCCGGCGACGTCACCGCCACGCTGCTGACCGCCGCCGGCGAGCGCCACGCCCCGGGCGCGATGTCCAAGGACGCGTTCGCAAAGTGGCTGATCGAGCAGGTCGAGCGGCTGCACGCGACGGGATGACACGTCCACACACTGATGGGCAAGCCGCCGGCGGCACCTGCTCGGGCCGGGTGCTGACGAAGCCTACCCCCACGGCCAGTTGACCAGCGTGCGCGCGACCGGCTCAACCTCGGCGAGCTCGGCCCCCAGCCACCAGGTGGCGATGGTGAAGTAGAGCAGCAGGCCCACCACGTCGACGACGGTGGCCACGAACGGCGTCGACCCGGTCGCCGGGTCCAGCCCCAGCTTCAGCAGGAGGAACGGCAGCATCGAGCCGACCATGTTGCCGAAGAGCACGACGCTGATGACCGCCATGCTCACCGCCACGCCCACGTTCGCGGCGCGGGCGAGAACGTCCGGCTCGCCGCCGTAGCTCCACATGCCCACGAGCATGGCCATCGCGAACGCGATCACCGCCAGGATCACGCCCAGCAGCAAGCCGCCGAACATCTCGCGGGCGAAGACGCGCGGAAAGTGGCGCGGCTCGACCTCGCGCAGCGCGATGGCGCGGGTCATCACCGTCGCCGCCTGGAACCCGCTGTTGCCCCCCGTGGCGATGATCAGCGGCACGAACACCGCCAGCAGCGGCAACTGCTCGATCTGCTCCTCGAACGCCCCCATCGCCCCGACGGTGAGCAGCCCGGCGCCGAAGAGGATCGCCAGCCAGCCCACGCGTTTGTACACCAGCGTGGGCACGCGCGTGGCGAGGTAGGGCTGCTCCAGCGTCACCACGCCGCCGAGCTTGTGAAAGTCCTCGGTCGCCTCGGCCTGCTGCACGTCCAGCACGTCGTCGACGGTCACGATGCCCAGCAGCCGGTCGTTGGCGCTGATCACCGGCAGGGCGAGCAGGTCATACTCCTGGATCAGCCGGGCGGCCTCGGCCTGGTCATCGTCGGCGACAATGCTGATCGGCGAGGGGTCCATCAGCTCCTTCAGCGGCGTCGCCGGGTCGCTGATGACCAGATCCTTCAGCGACACGATGCCCACGAGCTGGCCCATGTCGTTGACGACGTAGTTGTAGAAGATCGTCTCCTTCTCCGCCGCCTGCCGGCGGAGCTGGGCCAGGGCGCCGTCGACCGTCAGGTCGTCCTTGAGCGCCACGACGTCGGTGCTCATCACCGACCCGACGCTCTGGGGCGGGTAGTGCTCGAGCGACTCGATCTCGCGCCGCTCGGGCTCGGCCATGTGGGTGAGGATGTCGGCCTGCTGCTCGTCGCTGAGCTGCTGGATCAGGTCGGTGCGGTCGTCCGGCGCCACGTGCTCGAGCAGCCGGGCCACCTCGCGGTCGTCGAACGCCTCGGCCAGGCGCACCTGCCGGTCCATGTCCAGGTGGGCAAAGGCCTCGCCCGCCTCCTCCCAGTTCAGGGCGCGCAGCACCAGCCACGCCTGCTCGTCGTCGAGCTCGGCCAGGGCGGTGGCGATGTCGTGGGGGTGCACCTGCTCGCCGAGGCGGCGGATGGCGTCGCGGTCGTTGGCCTCGAGCCATCCGCGGACCTGCTCCAGGGCCGGGTTGTCTTCCATGCCTGGCCTTCCTTTCGCTTCCGCGCCCGCATCGCGGCCGGCGAGAGGAAGGCCGATCCGCCCGCTACGTCGACACGCCACTGCTCGTCGACGCGGCGGCCGCACAGACTTGCCTCTCGCACCCGGCCGGCCGGGCGCTGGTACTGCCGTCCGGATCCTCCGGCTCGACGCCGAGAACCACGGAAGATTGTCGAGTCGCTGAGCCTTCCATCACGGGCCGTGCTCGCCGATCTCTCGCCCGCGCTGCCCGGCCCGTTGCCGGCCAACGCGCAGGCGGTCGGACGAATCATATAATTGCCGCCAAACGGCGCCAAGCACCCGAAGATTCGGGCAAGGGCATCCTGATGGGGTGCCACTGGCGGCTTGCCCGCCAGTGCCGAGGCGCACCGAAGCCCATGAGTCTGCGACCGGCCTTGATGCCGTGTTGATGGAACCCCCGCGCCGTTCGCGGCGCCGAAGCACTGGCGGACAAGCCGCCAGTGGCACCCAAGGCCGTGGACTTTGCGATGCGTATCCCATGCCGCGCACCAGCCTTGCTGACCAACTCAACGACGAGCTCGCCCGCCTCGACGCCCAACGCCTGCGCCGCGAGCTGCGCGCCGTCGACGCCCCGGGCCCCGTCGTGCGGCGCGACGGTCGCGAACTGGTCAACCTGGCGTCGAACGACTACCTGGGCCTGGCCTCGCACCCCCACCTGCGCCGCCGCGCTGCCGACGCGGCGCTGAAGGTGGGCACGGGCGCCGGCGCCAGCCGCCTGGTGGCCGGGCACCTGCCGATGCACGCGACGCTCGAGGCGCGCTTCGCCCGCTTCAAGCACGCCGAGGCGGCGCTGCTGCTGCCGACGGGCTACATGGCCAACCTCGCGGTGCTCACCAGCCTTGCCGGGCCCGGTGACCTCGTGTGCGTGGACAAGCTCGTGCACGCCAGCCTCATCGACGCCGCCCGCGCCAGCGGCGCGACGGTGCGCACCTATCGCCACAACGACGCGGCCCGGCTCGCCGAGCTTCTCGCCCGCCCGCCGCGCCGCCGCCCCGCCACCGGCCCCGCCAGCCGTTGCGCCAGCCGCGCCGCGCGCCGCTTCATCGTCACCGACAGCGTCTTTTCCATGGACGGCGACGTCGCCGACCTGCCGGCGCTGTGCGAGCTGGCCGACACCCACGACGCGATCCTGGTCGTTGACGAGGCCCACGGCACGGGTGTGCTGGGCACGACCGGTGCGGGGCTGTGCGAGCACCAGGCGGTGGCGGGGCGCGTCGACGTGGTGGTGTCCACGGCCAGCAAGGCGCTGGGCGGGCTTGGCGGGATCGTCACGGCCGCGGGCCCGGTCATCGACACGTTGATCAACCGTGCCCGGCCGCTGATCTACACGACGGCCGCCCCGCCGCCTCAGCTCGCGGCCATCGACGCGGCCCTGGACGTGGTGCGCGACGAGCCGGCGCGCCGCCAGCGCCTGGCGGCGATGTCGCAACACGTGCGCGACGAGCTGACGCGCCTCGGCTGGCGCCTGCCCGCGACGCAGCCGGCGACACCGATCATGCCGCTGATCGTCGGCGACGAGGGGCGGGCGCTGGCGCTGGCCGACCGCCTGCGCGACGCGGGGCTGCTGGGGGTGGCGATCCGCCCGCCGACGGTGCCGCCGGGGGGCGCGCGCGTGCGCATCAGCCTGCGGGCGGATCTTGAGGATGCGCACGTGGA
>SLDI01000116.1:0-2687 GCA_007125385.1 Phycisphaeraceae bacterium
TCGTCGACGCCAACGCGAAGCGCAAACAGGTCGCCTCCGGCTACCGCAGCGCATTCTTCGAGCACGCGATGACGGAGTTCTACGCCATCATCGAGGGCCACCCGCCCGAAATGTCGTCCGAATAGTGCCAATCTCACGTCCCTGTTCCGGGGGTGCGCCGGTATCCGCCGGCGCTTTCTCAGTGGTGACGATCCAATCCTTATCGCGCCATCGCCCCTGCGCTAAGGACTTCCCTTGGGACGCGCCCGGGCCCGAAAAAAGCTGCATTTTTTACCCACATGCTCGCGGATCCCGCTGGATGTTTTCGCCAAAACATGGCTCACATGTGCATGTAACGCACGCCTTACGCAAGGAGCCACGACATGCACGCCAGCGAGATCACTTGGGGCCTGGAAATCGAAACGACCCTCCCGGGCCACGACACCACGCCCATCGGCGGCTACCATCGCGGCACGCAGGTGCCGTACCTGCCCGCGGGCTGGAAGGCCGAACGCGACGCGAGCATCAAGCCGCAGGCCCCGGGCCGCAAGGGCTGCGAGTTCGTCAGCCCCTGCCTCCGCGGCAGCGAAGGCCTCGAGCAGGCCATGCACGCGGTCGACGCCATCAACGAGCGCGGGGCGCGGGTCAACCACACCTGCGGGCTGCACGTAACCGTCGGCTTCAACGGCGACGCCGCCGCCCTCGCCCGCCTGGTCTCGCTGGTCGGGAACCACGAAAAAGGCATCTACGCCGCGACCGGCACCAAGCGCCGCGAGCGGAACATGTACGCGAAGAAGATCAAGGCCTACGGCAGCCACGACCACGCGAAGGCCAACTGCGAGCGGGATCGCTACCACGGCCTGAACCTGACGCATCTCGCCCGCGGGCGCAACCGGGTCGAGTTTCGATTCTTCGCCGCGAGCCTGAACAAGACCAAGGTCGCCGCCTACATCATGATGTGCGTCGGCCTGGTCGAGCTGGCGCTGGAGCCCATGCGCTGCCCGGGCTGGACGTACACCAAGCGCCCCGGCACCAAGTCGCTGTTCGACCGCGGCGGCGAAGGCGAGTCGGAACTCGTACGCCTCTTCTACCGCCTCGCTTGGACCCGCGGCTGGTACAAGGGCGCTCGCCGGCACGCCTGCTACGGCAACATCGCCAGCGATGCCACGCCGAGCCTCCGCGAGATCAAGGCCAAGCTCACCGAACTGGCCCGCCGCTACGACAGCCAGCCATGACGCGGCGGCCAACGCCGCCCCCGCCACCGCGACGCACGCGAGCGCCACCAGGTTCCCACGCGGCACGACCACCAGGCGATCGCCCACGTCCACGCCCACGTTCCGCGGCCCACCCCCGCCACCACGCCCCCGAGTCACGATCCGCACCACGCCCGCGACGCCCATGCCACGGCATGAACCGCGCCCACCGCCTGGCGTAATGGATCCGTACGTTCTGTCCGACCTTCGGGTGAAAGATCATGCTGCGGCCCTTTCCGCCGGATTGAACGTGTCGCCTCCCGATGCTATCATTGTGATAGCATCCGATGAAGGAGCCCGCCATGCCCCAGATCCTGATCCGCGATCTTGATTCTGAAACCGTCGAGCGCCTGAAGGTTCGGGCCCAGCGCCACGGCCGATCCCTGCAGGGCGAGGCGAAGCTGATCCTCGAGCAGGCCGCGGGCCTGAGCTTCGAAGACGCCCGACGCACCGCCAAGCAGTGGCAGAAGCAGCTCGCCGGCCGGGGAATCGGCGACAGCACCGAACTCGTACGCGAGGATCGGCAGCGATGAGCCCGATCGTCGTCGACGCCAGCGTCGCCGCCAAGTGGTTCTTCCCCGAGGATGGCGCCGCCGCGGCGCTGCGCCTGCTCGACGGCCGCCGGCGGCTGCTCGCGCCCGACCTGATCCAGGCCGAGTTCGGCAGCATCGTCTGGAAGCGCCACCGCAGCGGTGTGCTTCGTGCCGAGGAAGCCATCGATCTTGTGCAGCAGTTCATCGTCATGCCTTTGGAGATTTTCGAGACCGGCCCGCTGCTGCCGACAGCGATGGAACTGGCCTTGAGCACGCAGCGCACGGTTTACGACTGCCTGTACCTGGCCCTGGCGCTGAGCCACGATGCCCGCGTCGTCACCGCCGACGAGCGCTTCGTCAACGCGCTGTCCGACGGCCCGCTATCCCGCCACCTCCGCCTGCTCGGCGGGCGCCGGTGAAGCCGACTTTTCGGCCGGCACCCGCTCGGCCTTCTTCCCCGTGAACTGCTCGTAGCGCTGCACGATCACGTCGCAGTACCACGGGTCCATCTCCATCAGGAACGCCTGCCGGCCCGTTTGCTCACAGCCGATCAGCGTCGAGCCGCTGCCGCCGAACAGGTCGAGCACGGTCTCGCCCGGCAGCGACGAGTACTGGATCGCCCGCACCGCCAGCTCCACCGGCTTCTCCGTCAGATGCACCATCGACTGCGGGTTGACCTTCTTCACGTGCCACAGGTCCGTGACGTTGTTCGGCCCGTAGAAGTGGTGCCCGGCCCCCTCCTTCCAGCCGTAGAAGCAGATCTCAAAAGCGCCCATAAAATCCTTGCGCGTCAACACCGGATGCTGCTTGTCCCACACGATCGCCTGGCTGAAGTAGAACCCGGCCTCCTTCAGCGGCTTGGGATAGTTGCCCAGGTTGGCGTAGCCGCCCCAGACGTACGCCGAGCCACCCGGCTTCATCA
>SLDI01000591.1:0-2685 GCA_007125385.1 Phycisphaeraceae bacterium
AGCGACGCGTGTGGTAATGGCCACCCGTCTGAGTCCCGCTGCTGCCGCCGACCCAGTCCAGCCTCACCGTCTCCTGCCCGACGCGCACCTCACACTCCAGGTCAACCCGGTGCGGCTGATCCACGACGCCAACCACCAGCATCGGCCCGCGCTCGTTGAAAACCTGGCGCGGCTGCTCAAACCACACCCCCGCCCGCGTCGCCTGCTCGCTCTCGGCGAGCTCCGCCTCAGCCAGGTACACCCCCGTCGGCTCATCCACGACCTCCACCTGCCCAGCCACCGACCCCGCCACCTGATCCGCCGGCAACACCACCGGCTGCGGCAGCGCCTGACCCGCGAGCTCCAGCTCAACCGACAACCCCGCGTCCACCTCCACATCCACCAACCCGCGCTGCCTGCCCACCGCCTCCAGCGGAAGATGCGTAAACGAGCCGCGTCGCAGCCTCATCGTCCCTGCCTCATACTCGAAGCGCCCCGCTTCCCGTAGCCGCGTCCACCACCGGGGCAACTGCACCGCCCCGCCCTCGACGCGGATCTCCTCGACATGCACCGTCGCCGACCATGCCGTCGCCGGCCCGAGGCGCAGCCAGCTCGGATCATGCTCCACGCCGCCCGCCGGCGTGCGCCCACGCTGCACGCGCTGCCGCACCGTCAGCCGCAGCCGTGTCGCCTGTTGCACATAGCGCTCGAGCTGCGCGTCGCTGAGCTGACCCACACCCGCCGCCGCCTCCACCACCGCGCCCCACGCCTCATCCCACGGCCGAGCCGCATCGCCCTGCACGTCGAGCGCGTAATCCACCAGCCACGTCGCCACGCCATCACTCAACTGCCCGCCACCCAGCCGGCGCGTCAGCTCATCGCGTGCCAGCTCATCCTCGACCACCCACACCAGCGCCGCGCTCGGCGCCCAACCATACAGCGCCACTTTCGAGGGGCCATACGACATCAACGCCCCGCCTATGGCGATCACCAATGTCAGCACGCCCGGGACCATCGCCCACCACCGCCGCCGGCGCTGGCCCATCACCCGCGCCCGAGCCACCGGCTCGCCATCGCGCCGCAACACCTGGCCACACTCCGGGCAGCTCGCCGCGTCGTCGCCCGAGCCGAACAGGTCAAAGCCACACTTGCGGCAAAAAGGATGCGCCCCCACCCGCCTACCGCGCCAACCCCAGATCAACAGCCCTGCCCCCATCGCCCCCACCAGCGCCAGCATCATCGCCCCGGTTGCTCCCACGCCCCGCAGTTTACGCCCGTCGCCGGCCCCGCGCCCCACCCCCTGACCCAACGGGCGCTCCCGACGCTTCCTCATGCCTGCCGCGCGTGACCGCCGTGACCGCCCATCGTGACCGCCTGCCGCTCGCGGCCCACATAGGCCGTTGAACTTACATCTTGTGATCGTCCGCGCAGCGACTCACGCAACGCTTCCCTGCGATAGCCCTTCAACGGCCGTACCGCCGTACGTGCTGACGCAAGTTGCTTTCGATACGTTCCTTACGTCGCCGCGCCACATCGGCGGAGGCATCGCATCAGGCCGTCGGGGTTTGTGACGGATTTCCCAAAGGGGGGCCTGAACTGGCGAGTTTGGCGACTTGTTTCGGCATGCATCCAGCGCCTTGCGCAGCCGTCAACCCACCCGTTCAGCCGAGCCGGTGCCACGCATGACCACGAATCGAGGGCGACGATCACGCTGAGTAGGCCTTGTCGGGTGCACGACCGACGCGCGTGACCGCTGAACGTGACCGGTCCGCAATCGCCAGGATGTCCGATACCGCCCCGTTCCCCTCCCGCCGCTATGCCGACCCGGCAGGCGCCCCCATCGCCCAGCAGGAAGCACACGAGCTGGGCGTTGGCATCGTGCTCGTGAACGGGCGGTCACACCCGGAGCATCCGCGGCCACGAGGCCGGCAAACCGTCCCCGTGCTGACCGGCCACCTGATCCCGGGAACCTGCCCATGGGGACCAGCCACGCGTTCACCTGCCCCCGCTGTAGCACCAGGCCGAGCTCTCCCGCGGCGACGACGTCGGCATGATGGCCCAGACCCCCACCATCCACTGCCACACCTGCCGCCGGCTCTACGAAGTGGCCACCACCTACCGCTCCGTCCCCGGCGACCTCCAGCCACACGAACCACGCTGCCCTCGCTCCGCCGGCCACCCCACTCAACGCTGGCCCCATCCCGGCCCCTGCCCCCGCTGCGGCACGACGATGGACGACCATGGCATGTCGCTGCTGTGGGGTTAAACGGCTCGCTCGTACCGCGGCCGTGGTCGCAGAGCGTCGGCACATTTCAGATCCTGACCGCAGTAGTGCCCACATGACGTAGGCCCACCCACCATCTATCGCCGCCGTGTGAACGCCAACACCTGCTGAACGTGGCCGACGAGTTCGGTGTCGCTTACCTGAGCAACCGCCGTCTCCCATGCCGGGTTGGTGTCGTGGTGAAAGCGATTCGCGTATCTTGTCAAATCCCGAAGCGTGAGAAGATCGGCGTCCTCAAGCAGCCCGCCTCCTTCACACAGTCCGTAGAACGAACCGAGCCTTGTGCCCGGAGGGAAATGCTGTGGATCTGGTTATGCACTTTACTCTAGTGCATGTTGGGGCTACTCTGGCACGTATGGGCGAGGCGTTTCCACGGAATCTCATGTCGTTCACCCGGCGGTTCGCCACCGACGAGGCATGCG
>SLDI01000444.1:0-2683 GCA_007125385.1 Phycisphaeraceae bacterium
AGCGATGCCACCAACGCCCTCGATCCGGGCAACGTCCTCGACGCCCTCGACGCGCAACTCGGCCAAGGCGATGAAATCCCAGCCTTGGCGATGGCGGATGATCTGACCATTTCCCATGATCAGTTCCGGGAGGCAGCAGAGAATGCGCGCCAACATGCGCACGACACCTGCGACCGTCGCTGGTGCGACTTCCTCGTCGCGTTTGGTTCGGAGGCCCACCGCGATGCCGGCAGCAAGGATCCGATCATTCAGGACACGGCGTTTCGGACGATGAGCGGCGCCGGCCACCAGCACTTTTTGAAGTTCATGCGACACCTCATCGAACAGACCACTCGCCAGCACCTGCACAAGGCCCTTTTCGAGTCTTGGCGTTACGACGATCCGGTATCCAGTATGACGCTCCGCTGGGATCCGGTCGACGACGACCCTTATGCCTTGCGTTGGCGAAATCCCAGTGGAGACCCTGCACGCAACCAGGGTGGATCGATGTGGGGTGCGTACCGCCTCGCGATCGAAGGACTGCCTCTATTGCCGACCATGCCGGTGGCCAAACGGGTCGAAACCACCGGTTTTTCCGGTCGGGGCAGCCGGGACACGTACTGGACCTGGCCGATATGGGTGCCCCCAATCTCGCTCGAGACGTGCCAAAGCCTTCTCAGTTGTCGACAACTTCAGGAAGCTGCGGTGTCAGGCCCTGCGATCACGCCCCAACAGAACAAGCGAGCGGAGTTGGCGGAAATGGGCGTTGCTGCGCTTTTCCGTTCGCAGCGGATCACTGTCGGCAAATATCGCTGCTTCACGCCGGCTCGTGCTGTGTGAGATCGAACACGCTTGGTCCTGGACGACCCACTGATGAAGGAGTCCATGCTATGAGCGACGCGATCACCTCGCCTGATGATACCAGCAACACGCAGTATACTAACCTCCTCCCCGTCCGCATGCTCAACGAGTATGCCTACTGCCCGCGCCTGTTCCACCTCATGCACGTCGAAGGCCGCTGGGCGGACAACGTATACACCATCGATGGCCGGCACGTGCATCGTCGGGTGGACAAGCTCGACCACGTGCTGCCCGATGCCAACGGCGACGCCGCGGCGAGTGACGAAGATGGCCAGGATGAGCCTGGCAACGGCCAAGCACCGAGTGACAGTGGCGACGAGCCGCCCGAGATCGTGCGCAGCGTGCCGCTGGGTTCCGAGACGCTCGGCCTGACGGGAAAGCTCGACCTGGTCAGCATCGACGACGCTCCACGCGATGGCGGCTCGCCCGAGGCCGTGCCCGTGGACACCAAGCGCGGGCGGGTGCCGAACAACGCAGAACGAAGCTGGGAGCCGGAGCGTGTCCAGCTCATGGCCCAGGGCCTGCTGCTGCGCGAGCATGGCTACCGGTGCGATCACGGCGTGCTCTACTTCGCCGGCTCGCGTACGCGCGTGGACGTGTTCTTCGACGAGCACCTGGAGGCCCGCACACGCCAACTCCTTCACGACGCTCGGGCGGCCACCGTCGCGCCCGAGCTTCCCCCGCCACTGGATGACAGCCCCAAGTGCAACGGCTGCTCACTCAACGGCATTTGCCTGCCCGACGAGACGCTCGCCCTTCGCAACGTTCCGGCCGACCCCGGCGCACCCGCCCCGTCTGTCCGCCGGCTCTATCCCGCCCGTCCCGACGCCACGCCGCTATACGTCCAGGAACAGGGCGCCTACGTGGGCAAGAAGGGCGCGACGCTTTACATTCGCAAGTCCGGCGAGCAGCTCGCCAGCGCGCGCATCAGGGATGTGTCGCAGCTCGTTCTCTGCGGCAACGTGCAGGTCAGCACACAGACCTTGCACCAGCTTTGCGAAGCCGCCGTTCCTGTCGTGTATCTCTCGACGGGCAACTGGTTCTACGGCGTGACGACTGGCATGGGCCTGAAAAACGCCTTCGATCGCGCCGCTCAGTTCCAGGCGGTGCAGGATCCTTCGCGGTGCCTGAGCTTCGCCCGCCAACTCGTCGGCGACAAGGGCGTCAATCAGCGTGCCATCCTCCGTCGCAACGGCCAGGCACCCGACACCGCCTTGCGTGACATGGCCGACCTGATTGCCAGCGCGCGCGACGCACCGTCGATCGCGTCGCTGCTGGGCATCGAGGGATCGATCGCGCGACTCTACTTCCAGCATTTCGCCACGTTGTTGCGATCCCGCGATTTGTCCGAGCAGTGGGATTTCAATGCCCGCAACCGTCGCCCGCCGCGCGATCCGATCAACGCCATGCTGTCTTTCACCTACGCCCTGCTGGTCAAGGAATGCACCGTGGCCCTGCTCGGCGAGGGGCTTGAGCCGCACTGGGGAATGTACCATCAGCCGCGCCACGGTCGGCCGGCGCTCGCGTTGGACCTCATGGAACCGCTGCGCCCACTCATCGCCGATTCCGCCGTCATCACCGCGGTCAACACTGGCATGGTGCGCGCCCGCCACTTCAACCATGGCGGCTCGGCGTGCCTGCTTCACCCTGCCGGACGCAAAGCTGTGATCCAGGCGTTCGAGGCCAGGCTCGATCAGTTGGTCACACACCCCGCGTTCGACTACCGCTGCTCATGGCGGACCGCGATCCGCTTGCACGCCCGGCTGCTGGCCCGCCACTTCCGCGGCGACGTGCCCGCGTACATCAGCATTACCACCAGGTGAACCATGGCCCGACGTCACTA
>SLDI01000439.1:0-2678 GCA_007125385.1 Phycisphaeraceae bacterium
CGCGCGTACTCGATGGCGAGCGTCGTCGTGTGGTTCGAGAGCCGTGTCGCCTGCGCATTCGCTTCCTTCGCCGGGTCGACGTGCTCGACGCCGTCCCAAAACCATGTGTGCGGCGCGAACGAGTCAACCCTGCGCATCGACTGCGGCAGCAGGCCTTCGATGAGTACGGCTTCATCCAGCCATGCGTGCAGGATGCGGTCGAGCACGATCGTCTGGAGATGGTTCTGCTCGACGCGGATCGACTTGAAGTACGTCTGGTGGTCGAGCCGGCCGGAGGCGTAGTTGTAGCCCGACGAGTTGCCGGCGGCGATGTTGAACGG
The DNA here is from genome assembly GCA_007125385.1 of Phycisphaeraceae bacterium. Classification (GTDB taxonomy): domain Bacteria; phylum Planctomycetota; class Phycisphaerae; order Phycisphaerales; family Phycisphaeraceae; genus SKPT01. The sequence goes on from SLDI01000439.1 coordinate 321, forward strand.
CATGTTCAGGCAGCGTGCGATCTCGTTGAGGATCTCGCGCTTGAACTCGCTGTACGTCGTCGCCGGCTGCTCGGCGGTGACCTGCCCGAGCTTCCATCCGCCGGGCATGACCGTGGCCATGCGCTTCTCAAGCTCGACCAGGTCCATCGGCTCAAGCGGGTCGGCTTCGCCGTTGGCCGGCGCGTCGGTGTAAATCACCGCCGCAAAGTCGGCCGCCGTCTCCGCCGCCGCCAGCACGGCCAGCGTGTATCGCCGGAGCTGAGCGAACAGTGGCAACGCCGGCGTGATGTCGGGAATGCCGCGAAGCTGACCGGGGCGGTCGGTGCGGAAGTAGTGAATCACCGACCTCGCCGGCAGCGTGTCGTATTCCAGCGTGCCCGCTCTCGCGTGCGTGCTGCCCGGGTGCTCGCGCAACACGTGATACGCGGCTGGGTTGCCGAAGGCATCGAGCACGATGCCGTCCGTCGGATCACGCGGGTCGAGCCGGTCGAGCGGCGTGGCCACCTGGTCCGGCTCAATCAGCTTCAGATCGAGCTGCACGGGCCCGTCGATGGCCGGGTTGCTCGTCAGCACCGCAAAGGCTTCGCCCGACTCGGCACGGGCCATGCGCATCGTGCGCAGTTTTTCGGGCAGGTTGACCGCCTCCGTCCAGTCCTCGAACGCGTGCTCGACCCGGTCGTTGGCATCGTTGTCGTCGCTAAGCATCTGCAGGCGCGGCCCGGTGCCGATGCTGTCGTTCGCCAGCGTCAGCACGATGCCCTTGGCGTAGCTGTTGTTGGCCACCTCGTAGCGCGAGCGGTTGCGCAGCGTCTGCCGCACGGACGGGCGCAGCGCCGCGTTGGGCGACAGCCCGTCAGCGGCCGCCCAGTGCCGGCGGTTCTCGTCGGTCGTGGTCGCCGAGTCGAACCGGGCACGGATCACCTTCCGCGGGCTCCGTTCGCCGCGGCGACCCATCCAGGATGCGAGCAATCGTTTAAGCACAGTCAGCCTGTTCCCGAGGGCACCAGCTTGGCCAGCTTGAAGCCCAGCCCCTTTTTGCGCGTCGCCTTCTTGGATTCGAGGTACTTATCTGCCGCGACCTGGTCGGGTAGCGAGTGTTGCTCAACGCTGCCACTGTCACCGCTGGCTCGCTTCGGGCCCGCCGCGTTCGTCTCGATGGAGTTGTCCAGTGGTTCCGGCGTCACGACCTCGCCCCCGTCCTACGGGCCGTTGCCGGCCCTCATAGTGCTTATTGCCGGAGCGTGCTGAAGTTTGGGGCCGTGCGTCGAAAAAAGTGCACTTTGTTACACATGTGGTACGTCAGACCATTTTTTCGATCGTCATGAGGTGTTTGCCGCAATGACGACAGCGCCTGCGCCGGACGATGCCGTCACCGCGCGGCCGTGTGTAGACCGTCCGGAAGTCTCGGCATCCACACCGGCGACAGGCCAGCCCTTGGCGCTTTGATAGCCGCTCCTGTGTCGGGCCGGGCTGGTTCATACCGCCCTCCTGCGCTGAAGCTCCGAAAGCCGAAGGCGCCGCTGCGGTGCCGATTGTGGGGCGTCGGTTCCGGGCAGCACGGTTCCCTGGATCGACGCCGCCACGGCGCACCCGACGAGGCAGTCCAGCCAGTGGTTGTCCGGACGGGTGACGCGAAGCTTCCATTCATCGACCCTGCGCCCCTGCGCTGACGCCTTGACTCGGTACTCGGCGTTCAGATGGTCCGCCAACAGGCGGTGGGCCTTGTCATCCCGCCCCGGCAGCGAGAGGCAGCCGGGATCGCCCATCGCCACCGCCAGACGGGCGTGCACGAAGGTCTTCCAGTAGTTGGTATCCACCAGGGCGTGCCGCACCTGACGTCGGCCGGTGGTGTTCGGGATCCGCCAGTGCAGACCCACGCGGTCGCCGCGCTTCCGCTTGTACTCGCTGAAGGGGATGCTCGACGCGCCCACATATTTCCCGTGGGCCGGCAGCAGTATGCCGGCGTGCTGGCTCTGACGACAGAACTGGTAGACCACGTCGGTGCTCTGGCCCCAGTTGGCGTCGATCAGGCAGCGGTCGATGTGCATCTCCGCCCCGTCCTCGCGCCGGTAGGCCCGGGAGAGCTTCTCCGCCGTGAGCTTCTCCAGCGCCGCGTAGATCTGCCCCTCCATCCCGGCACCGGGTGCGGCGCGGGCGACCGTCGCCCGCACGTCGCGCAGCGTGAAGTACGCCCGCTTCTGCTCGGGCCACGTGCCGTAGTCGACGACGTAGCCGGTGAAGTTCTCCTCCCAGGCGCACAGCATCCAGAACAGCACCTTCTGCTTCACGTCGATGAACATCGTCAGATGGCTGCACGTGAGCGGGATCTCCCCGGTGCGGTACCCATTGAGCTTCGAG
>SLDI01000688.1:0-2676 GCA_007125385.1 Phycisphaeraceae bacterium
AGGGCCATTTCGCCGCCGTGGCGCAGCAGTTGGCAGGCGTCGAGGACAGCCTGCTCGTGGCCGGCGCATTCGAGGACGAGGTCGTACTGGCGGTGGTGGTCGGCGTCGTCGACGGGGACGCGGTCGAGGGCGTCGAGGGCCTTGTCGCCGGCGATGCGGCGCACGGCGGGGTTGGGGTCGGCGCCGGCGACCTGGTAGCCGGCGATGCGGAAGACCTGGGCCGCGAGGTGCCCGACGAGCCCGAGGCCGGTGACGAAGACGCGGCCGGGCGGGCGTGCGGCGGTGGTCACCAGGCTGGTCATGCTCACGCCGGCGAGGCGGGCAAACGGGGCGTGATGGGAGTCGACGTTGTCGGGGACGGCGACGACGCTGGAGCGGGCCATGCGTTGACGCGAGGCGTGGTACCCGGTGCAGAAGACGCGCTGGCCGGGCGCGATGTCGGTGACCTCTGGGCCGACGGCTTCGACGAGGAAGACGGCGGCATACCCGGGGTGGTAGGGGAAGCGGCGGTCGGATCGAACGTAGTGGCCCTGGACCTCCGTGCCGGGGCTGACGAGCGTGGCGAGCGTGCGGCCGACGACCTCGTCGGGCTCGATCGGGTCCTGGTCGGGCCCGGCGGGCGGGAGCAGGCGGGCTTCGTGGGCGGCGGTGAACGCGATGGCGTGGGCGTCGGGGCGGATCGTGCGGTGCATTCTGGCCATGACGGCGCCAGTGTACCGGCTGCGGGACGGGCCTGAACATCGCCGAGCGGGTCCGCGCAGAATCCGTCGCCCGTTGATTGCGATTGCCCGGGCCGGCTGGCGGGCGGTGCGCCGGGTGTTACAATCCGGATCCTGTCCGCGACCCTTGCCAGGAACAGAGCCATGACCCGACTGACCGCCCTGCTCGCCCCGGTGCTGATCGGCATTTTCGGCTTCGGCTGCGCGCTGCAATACACGCAGATCCCGCCGCTGGAGGGCCAGCGCGTGGCGCGGCACGACCCCAACCGCGCCAACGTGCGCAGCGTCAGCGTCCTGGCCCTGGACGCCGTGGCCGAGCATCGCGGCTTCACCGGGCCGGTGCGCATCGTCCTGCCGCGCTACAGCACCGCCGAGACGTACAGGGCGATCATCGAGGCGATGGACACCGAGGCGGTGCCCGCCGCCGAGCTCGACGCCGATGCGGCGCCGACGATGGAGGTCAGGCAGATCCGCCTGCGCGGCTCGCGCGCCGAGCTGGACATCATCCAGGCCCGGCCGGGTGACCCGGCGCAGCTCGTGACCGTGCACCTGCAGCATCAGGGGCTGCGCGGCTGGGAGATCGAGCGCGTCCGGCCGTGGCGCCTGGGCTCGGACTGGCCGCAGCACCCGGGGCACGATCCCGACGAGGGGTTCGAGTTGGGGGAGGAAGTCGAGGAACTCGAGGACGTCGGGGAGGGCGACGGGCAGCAGTGACACGCATGGCCACTTGCCAATCGGGCATGGCGAGCGATGGATTCCGCCGATCGGCGATCGGCGATCGACAATCGGCAATGAGGCAATCCCATGACCTGGATCATCAGCGGTTTCGCCGACGAAGCGGGGCCCACCACCCACGAGCAGATCGAGGCGCTCAAGCGTGACGGGCTGACGCACATCGACCTGCGCAGCGTCGAGGGGCAGAACATCAGCGAGCTGGACCCGGCGGTGGCGCGCGACGTGCGCGCCCAACTGGACGAGGCGGGCATTCGCGTGAACATGTTCGGCTCGCCGATCGGCAAGATCGACATCGCCGACGACCTGGAGCAGGATCTTGCCCGGCTGCGTCACCTGGGCGAGATGGCGCGCATCTTCGACTGCAAGGCGGTGCGCATCTTCAGCTATTACAACCGCGGCGGGCAGCCACACAACCAGTGGCGCGAGCAGTCGCTGGACCGGCTTGCCCGCCTGCGCGACGAGGCCGAGAAGCTGGACCTGGTGCTGTTTCACGAGAACGAGAGCGAGATCTTCGGCGACCGCAGCGACGACGTGCTGGCGATCGCGGAGCTGCGCGACGGCCAGCGGTTCAAGCTCATCTACGACTTCGCCAACTACGTGCGCACCGGCGAGCCGGGGCTGGTGACGTGGGCGAAGTTTCGCGACCGGACGGACGCGTTTCACTTCAAGGACCAGCGGGCCAACGGCGAGCACGTGCCGATGGGCCAGGGGGACACGGACGCCGAGGCGATCCTGCTGGACGCGGCGGCGATGGGCTGGTCCGGGCCTTGCACGCTCGAGCCGCACCTGGTGCATTCGCCGGCGGTGCTGGCGACGGGGGCGTCGGGCACGGGCAGCCAGAGCCTGAAGGACCTGGGCCCGGGCGAGTGCTTCCACGTCGCCTGCGACGAGGCCAGGCGGCTGCTGGATCGCGTGGGGGTGACGTGGACGTGAGCGACTCCGGGGGCGGCCGGGGCCCCGCGTCGGCAGGAGGGCGGCGGCGAACGGCGGCGGGGGTTGCGGATTTGCAGACGAAGTGGTGCGTGGCCGATATGCATACAGAAGGCCGGGGCGGCCGGTGCGCGGGTACGGTTGGGCGACCTGCTGAACGGGTGCCACTGACAAGCGGAGTCCGCGGAGCTTGTCAGTGCCAATCGGTGTCGCGGACCCGTCACGCCAGCCGGCACTGACAAGGCCGAGGACGGCCTTGTCAGTGGCACCCGCGACGAATGGATTGAAGGCG
>SLDI01000606.1:0-2671 GCA_007125385.1 Phycisphaeraceae bacterium
CTTGCTTACAGCCGCTGTCGCATCCCCCTCGCGCACAAAAAAAAGCCGACTTGGTTCGGCACTCGTGGTGCTGAACCAAGTCGGCTTACTCGTTAACGGGTCCCCCGGCCATGGCCGGGCCACCCTTCATCAAGTCTTCCGACGCCGGAGCCAATCGTGCTCCGTTGGTACCGTCTACTATACAGAGGCGGGACAGGCGGGCAAGGGGTGTGTCCGATGATTTTGGTCGCGAGCCGTGCAGAGCATTGCGACCACGTTCCACCGCCCCACCGCCCCGATCGGCCCACCCGAGTCGCGCCGCAGGCCCTTCGATCGCCGCAGGCCGGCTAGCGTTGCTTCACTTCCCGGCACGACGGGGCTTCGTTGAGCGTGAAGACCAGCAGTTCTTCGCCGGTGACGGTGCTGATGTCGTGATGCAGGCTGCGGACTTCGACGCCGGTGATGACCTGGATCATGGAGTCGATCTGCAAGCGGGCGGTCTCGATCAACAGCGTCCTGACGCGTTTGAGCGTAGCGCGGGCTTCGTCGACGACGCCTGTTTCAACCAGGCGCTGCTCCGCGATGGTCAGGACGCCGTGCAGGCGCACCACGAGCATGGTGCCCTCCAGGTACGCCTGGGCATCCTTGGGCCCGCGCCCCATGTATTCCTGCTCGAAGCGACACATGCCCATGCACACCGCGCTTTCGAGCTCGCCCCGGGTCCGCTTCTGCATCGCTTGTGCGTCCGACACCGGCGCCGCTTGCTTGCCCCCCTTTGATTGCGCGCACATCACCATCGAGATCATCGCCTCCAGCGGCTCGCGCACGAAGGGTTTGGCCATTCGTGGCGCGTCGGCGAGGTCGGGGCGCAGTTGTTCCACGTCATAGCTGGACATGATGATGTAGGGAATCTTCCGCTCGTCGAGGATGTCAGCCACCGGGAACGCATACTGCCCGCCAAGGTTCAGATCGAGCAGCACCCCGTCCAGGCCCTCGTGGCGAGCCAGCTCTTCCGCTTCGTGCAGGCGTGCCGCGGTCCCGACGACGACGCAGCCGATCTCTTCAAGCATCGATTTCAACGCCATCGCCACCATGCCGACATCTTCAACCACCAACATCCGCAACCCCGCGGGCATTGTCGCGCGTTCGGTCGCTGGCGATTCGTAAGGCGCGCGGTGCCTTGGTCGCAACCTAGATTTCACCTTTCTCTCCTTCCCAAAGCGGAAACTCGATCGTACAACGCAGGCCATCGGCCTGAAACTCCATGGCGACAGTGCCAGCCAGGTCGTGAGCCACGCTGCTCTGGATCAGCATCGAGCCGAAGCCGGGCTCACCTTCACCTTCGATGCGCGGCCCGCCGGATTCGATCCACGTGATGCGTGCGCGTGTGCCATCGGCTTGATCGACCCGTTCCCACGCGACGGTGACGGTTCCGGCGCCATTGGACAGCGCGCCGTACTTCGTGGCGTTGGTGACCAGCTCGTGGAACACCATTTCCAGCGCGATCGCCGGCTCGCGCGGGACCGTCAGCGCGGGGCCATCGATGACGACACGGTCTGAATGCTCACCGAGGTATGGCACCAGCTCGCGCGTGAGCAGTTGCCGCAGCTCAATGCGCTCATCGCCAGGCAGCGTGAACAGCGAGTGCGCCCGCGCCAGCGCCGCCAGACGCGGCTCAAAGGCCGCGAGGAACGCCGGCAGCGAGTCGCATTGCCTGCCCAACCCCTGCACGATCGCCTGCACCGTGGCCAGCGTGTTTTTGATGCGGTGGCTCAGCTCATGCATGAGGCGCTCACGCTGCTTCTGGCCCTTCTTGTGTTCGGTGATGTCGACGAACGTGATGACGATACCGTCGATCCGGTCGTCGGCCGTGCGATAGGGCAGAATGCGCTGGATGTACGTGCGCCCCTGCTCATTCTCGACTTCCGTCTCCATGGGCACGAGATCGCTGAGCACCTTGCGCGCATCCGACTCGAGCTCACGGCCGGCGACCGCGGAGGCCAGGTCGCTGATCGGTCGACCGACATCCGACGAAATCAGCCGCAGCACCTGGGTGATCGCCGGCGTGAACCAGCGGACGCGACAGTTCATGTCCAGAAACAACGTCGCGATCTCGGTGCTGGCGAGCAGGTTGTTCAGGTCGTTGTTCGTCTGCTCGACGGCTTCGACCTTGCTGCGCAGCTCGTTGTTGAGCGTGTGCAGCTCTTCGTTGAGTGACTGCAACTCTTCCTTGGAGGTTTCCAGCTCCTCGTTGGCGGATTGCAGCTCCTCGTTGATCGAGAGCATCTCTTCGTTGGAGGTGCTGTACTCCTCGGCCAGGCGGTCGTACTGCTCGGAGACATCGCGCAGGTCCCGGCGCGTCAGCCGCAGTTCCTCCTCGAGTTGATCCATGCTCTGGCCACGGCCGCCCTCGCGGGCGGGTTCCTGGTCGGTGGCGACCTCGGGCTCCGGCGGCTCCTCGAAGCTGATCAGAAGCAGCGGCGCTTCATCGCGTCCCAAGCGGATCAGGCTGCTGGTGATGGTCACCGGACGTCGGCCGTCCTCATGCTTGATGTACCCTTTCGCGGTGACCGCGCGCTTCTGATGGATCGCTTCCTCGATCGCCTGGCGAAGCGGCGGGCGGACGCCGGGCGAATCCAGCGCGAGCAGATCGCGTGTCGGCTCGCCGCCGGGTTGCGTGAGATACCGCGAC
>SLDI01000070.1:0-10316 GCA_007125385.1 Phycisphaeraceae bacterium
TCATCGGCATCCTGCTGCCGGCGCTGGCGCTGGCGCGGCTGACCGCCCGGCGCACCGAGTGCCTGGCCAACATCCGCAGCATCCAGCAGGCGCACTGGGCCTACATGAGCGAGCACGACGGGCGCATGGTCCGCGGCAACCTGCCCCACGGCGGGGCCCCGCATGGCGACGCCGAGCCCTTCCTCGAGACCCTGCGGCCGTACGGCTACGACGTCACCGCCCGCTCGCCCATTGACGACAGCCCCTGGTGGGACCAGCCCGCCTCCGGCAGCGGCGACAGCGCGGTCTACCGCCGCACCAGCTACGGCATCAACAACTTCCTCAACGCCGTGGGCTATCCGCCCAGCGAGTTCTGGAACACGCCCTATCGCCGCGTCGACGACGTGCCGCGCCCGACGGCCACCGTGCACCTGCTGATCATGACCTTCGGCCACCGCGACGTGGAACGCGATTATTCCACCGCCGACCACACCCACATCGAGCACTGGATGATGTTCGCCACCGAGCCCGACCAGGTCGCCCAGCGCTTCGCCCCCGAGCAGGTGCAGACCGACGCCCACGGCGGGCCCAATCGCAACTGGGGCTCGACCAGCGCGTGGGGCTTTCTCGACGGCCACGTCAGGCGGGCCGCGTTCAGCGAGGTCTATACCGACTACGACGACAACCGCTTCGACCCCGAGGTGGCGCGATGAACCTTGTCCGACTGAACCATCAGGCCGCCCGTGCCGTGAAACGCGCTCAAATGAGGATGGAGAACGCAACGATGAACCTGCATCGGACCCGCCCCCCCCACGCGTGGACTGCGCGCCTCGCCGCCGCCATGCTGACCACCCTCATGACCGCCACCGCCGCCCACGCCAACGGCCTGCACGATGGCGACATCGGAATCTCCCTCGACGTCGAGGCGCACATCTTCACCGGCGCGATCGTCGACGGCGAGATCCTGCCGGAGAACGTCTTCACCGGCCGCCTCGAGGACGCCTTCACCTCCGACCCGGGTTACCACTCGCAGCCCGGCACCTTCGACCCCAGCAGCCGCCTGGGCATCAACTCCCTGGCCACGCTGCGCCTCTGGGAAGGGCCTGACGCCGGCTTCCGCGACCTCGACCCCGACGATGAGGAGACCGTCACCTTCATCTGGGGCCCACCGTTCGCCCAGCAGCTCGCCACGACGACTCAGGGCTTCGGCTTCGCCGACGACGCGACCCTCACCGCCAGCGTCGACAGCCACGGCGAATACCACCGCCACATCGGCATGCGCCTCGACGAGCCGGCCCGCGACGGCGTCTACCTGCTGGAGCTGGAGAAGTATTCCAACGACGCCAGCCTCGCCCCCACCCATCGCGCCGCGTACGGCGAGTACGGCGCGTCCGATCCGTTCTGGCTGCTGCTGAACCAGAACGCCGACGACCAGCTCACCGCCGCCGCCGATTACGTCCGCGAGCACCTGGCCGGGCCCGGCTTGCTCGTCGGCGACATGAACCTCGACGGCGTCGTCGACACCGGCGACGTCGCCCCCTTCGTCCTGGCGCTGACCGATCGCCAAGCCTACATCGACCAGTATGGCATTGATCCCACGCCGATCGGCGACATCAACGGCGACGGCGCCTTCGACACCGGCGACGTCGCGCCTTTCGTGCAAATGCTCGTCGGCGACGACGCTGCGAGCGTGCCCGAACCCGGCACGTTGGCGCTGCTGGGGTTCGGCGCCGCGCTCATCCTCAAACGCCGCACGCGGGGTGCCACTGGCGGCTTGCCCGCCAGTGCCCAGGCGGTCCGCGTCGCCTGAAGGCGACGGCCAACACGAACGAATCAACCCTTTCCCAATGGAGGAGATACCCATGCGACTCACCTTGACCGCGGTCGCCGCCACCACCGTCCTCACCGCCTCCGTCGCCTCGGCCGACGTGGTGTTCGACCGCAACCACATCGGCCTGGAGGTGCGCGACGGGCGCATCGTCACCGGCTGGTACTCGACGCGTGGTTCCGAGCAGCTCGAGGATTTCACCCCCAGCCACGTCTTCGACGCCCAACTCGACAACGACGCCACCGCCCAATGGGGCACCAACACGGTGGCGGGGGAATTCGATGTCGACAGCACGGTGGGCTACAACCTGCGTGGCCCGCTGCACCGGTGGGACGACGCAACCGAGCGGTTCCTCGCGCTCGACCCGGCCCAGACGCGCCTCGCGCTGTGGGACCAGGATAATCCCGACGATTTCGTCCTTTCCGACGACGGGCCGGTGCTCGGCATGCACACGCCGGTGCGCACCGAGTCCAGCCACCCCGGTCAGGCGGGGCGGCATCACACGGACTTCATGTTCACGCTCTTTGCGCCGGAGGACGACCCGGCCCCGGGCGTCTACCTCATCGAGATCGAGGTCGCCAACTACGGCAGCCCGTACGACGAGCTCGCCGCCTCGAGCGCACCGCTGTGGCTGGTCTTCGGCCACCAGGTCTCGGACGAAGCGCTGGCTGGCGCCGTCACGCACACCCGGACGCAGATCGTGCCCGAGCCCGGCTCGCTCGCGCTGCTGGCGCTGGGGGCCTTGACGCTGCTACGCCGCCGACGATGACACGCACGCCGGGCCCAGGGGTCGGAGGGGCCCCTGGGCTCGGCTTTTCATACGCACGCCATTTCAATCACAGGCGTAACGACCACACCACGCCGTGAGGCGTTGATCAAGGGTGGGCAGAGCGCGGAGGCACCCGTATCAGCCGCCGCTGGCGATGTCGCTCACCACGCCGCGGGCGCGGCGGCCTGGACGGCCTGGGGCAGGTCGAAGTTCATGCCGCGCACGTCCTGGGAGTCGTGCTCGGCGACCTCCAGCTCGGCCGGGGCCTCACGCAGGTCGATCGTCTCGCCCAGCGCCAGATCCTCCTCGCCCATCGCCTCGGGCTCGGGCATGATCTGCACCGTCGGCCGACACGGCGCCTCGGGGTGATGATCGATCACCACCGCCCATCGCTCGTCGCTCAAGCGCACCATTGACCCGGGTGGATACGGCGGGACGACGGTCAGCAGCGCCGTGAGCACGAGCGGATCGTAGCGCGAGCGCAGCGGCTCGTTGATCATCGCCCGCAGCACCCACGCCGTGGGCTGCGCCGGCAGGTTCGTCGGGTTGCACAGGCGGTCGAACTGGTCCGCGGCGGCGGTGATGCGGGCGAAGATGTGGATCTGCCTCTCGCTCAGCACCGGCTGGTCCTTGCCGGCGAAGCCGGTGCCGTCGTGGTGTTGGTGATGGTTGAGCACGACCGTCGCCGCCGAAGCGTCCACATGCCCGCGCACCATCGCGAAGCCCAGCGCCGGGTGCTCGCGCCACGCCTTGTCCGACGCGTCCTGCGTCTCGTCGAAGCGCTGGCGGGCCTCGGGCTCGAGCTCGGTGATGCCCACGTCGTGCAGCATCGCCCCCAGACCCAGGTTCGTCACGTCCTTGGCCCGGTCCGGTGACACGTGCTTGCGCTCACGCACGAGGTGGGCCTCGAGCTTCATGCCCATCAGCACCGACAGGTAGGTCACGCTGGAGCTGTGCCGCATCAGGTCGTCGGTGGTGTCGGCCAGGTCGCCGAGGAACAGCATCGATTGCGGGTGGCTCGCCAGGCGGCCGATGAGCTGCCTGAGCGACTCGGTGTAGGTGTCGTAGGCGAGCTTGGCGGCGGACTGGCTTTGAAGGGCCTCGAACGTCTCGGCGACGCGCGAGACGAGCTCGCCCTGGCACCTGGCCGTCTCCGGATCGATCAGCTCCTCAAGGAACTCGAGGCTGGGGTACTGGACCCAGACGCTGCGGATGGCCATGTCGCGCAGGCGATCGATGATCTGCGGCGTCAGCTCGTAGCCGACCTTCAGCAGCATCTTCGCAGGCGCCTGCGGATTGGGCACGGGCAACGCCAGCCGCATGCCCGGCTTGGCGTGGGTCGTCGCGATTCGCAGCATGCTCAGCTTCCGCTCAGGCCTCAGGTCCACGGATTCCGTCTGCCAATGTCGGCCCTCCCGTGGCCACGATTGATCCCGATCCCCCTCTCACCGCCGGCGACCAGGCCCGTCGCCGGCATGATCCGCCCATCTCGCCCATCTTCTCAACGCTCATCCTCTTCGCGATCACTGGCCGGCCATCCCGGCCCGCAGCGCCAACCCGCCCGCTCACTCCACCGGCAGCATGATCGTCGCCGTCGTGCCCTTGCCTGGCTCGCTGCGCAGCTCCAGGCTCCCGCCGTGGCCACGGATCAGTTGCTGGGCCCGCGGCAGGCCCATGCCCACCCGCCGCCCGGCGGCCTTGTGGCTGAAGAACGGATCCATCGCGTGGTCGAGCGTGCGCTTGTCCATGCCTTCGCCGTCGTCGATGACCTGGATGATCACCGCCGCGTCGCCCGGCTCGCGCTGGGCCACCACCTCCACCGCCGTGCGCGGCGAGGCCTGGATCCCGTTGAGCAGCAGCTCGGTGATCGCCTGGCGAATCTGCTCGGCGTCGAGACGCATCACCGGCAGCTTGTGACGCAGACGCAGCGAGATGTCCTGCTGGTCCTTGCGCCGGCCGAGATGGGCGCGGGCCTTCTTGATCGCCGCGTCGAGGATCTTCTCCGGGTCCACCGCCTTGCGGTCGGGGCGCGGCGGCTCGGCGAGCGTGCGCAGGCCCGTGATCAGGTCGCTCAAGCGATGCGCCTCGCGATGGATCGTCTGCGCCGCCTGCTGCGGATCGGTGCCCGGCTCAAGTGTCAGCGCCAGCAACTGGCTGCGCCCGGAGATCACCGCCAGCGGGTTGTTCATCTCGTGCGCCGCCCCGGCCGCCATCTCCCCCAGCCGCGCCATCGACTCCTGCCTCAGCAGCCGATCCTGCGCCTCGGCCAGCGCGGCGTTGGCCTCGGCGAGCTGCTCGCCCAGACGCCGCGCCCCGTCGTGCTGCGCCGCCGCCGCGATCGCCGCGCCCCACGTCGACGCCAGCGGCGCGAGCTGCTTCCACGGGGGCAACTGCGGCCGATCGTGCAGCAGCACCGCCACCGTGCCCCATCCGCTGCTCAAGGGCAGCAGCTTGACCTGCCGCACGTCCGCCGCGTCCACAAGGTAGTCGGCGATCCACGGCAGCAGGCCCATCAGGCTCATGCCCACCGGCTGCTGGCCATCGAGCTGCGTCAGGTCCGGGGCGTAGGGCGGCGCCTCGACGCACTGCTGGCGCACCGGCCTCGCTTCGCCGCCGTACTGGCTGATCGTCCACGTCTGCCCATCGTCGCCGCCGCCCGTGGCGTCGCCGGCGTAGAGCATCGCGTAGAACCCGGCGCCGAACAGCCCGCGCGCCGACTCGGCCACCGCGTCCTGCACGTCCTGGACGCTGCGCCCCGGCGTGGCCGCGCCATGAAATGCGTTGATCGCCTCGAGCACGCGCGCCTGGTTCGCCGCCGCCCGGCCGCGCTGATGCAGCAGCGTGTTCAGCCGGCCCAGCGCCGCGTTGGCACGCTGGATCGAGCCCAGGAACAGCTCGCGCGACGGCGCCTCGCCCAGACCCAGCGACCGCGCGCGCCGCTCCAGCTCCTCGTGCACCCGCCTGGCGGCGTCGGCCACGGCGTCGGCGTTGAGCCCGAGATGGGCGATCAGCTCGCCGACGTGCCCCGGCGGGAGAAAGTTGCCCGAGTAGCCCACATGCTGCTGACGCGCCAGCATGTCCGCCAGGCTCACCAGGCCGATCATCCGGCGATGCTCGAGCTTCGGCAGCGTCTCGAACGACGCGCCGTGAAGCCAGACGCAGTCCTGGAGCTTGTGCGGCAGGCCCCACTGCTGCGCCAGCCGCTTGCCGGCCGTGTGATGATCCAGCCCCAGCACCCGGCGCTCGTACTCGGCGATGTTGCCCTGGTTCAGCTCGCACAGCTCGACCACGCGCGAGAAGCTCTTGGGCAGCACGTGATCCAGCGCCAGCTTGCCCACGTCGTGCAGCAGCCCGCACACGAACGCCTCGTCCGCGGGCAGGTCGTCCTGGCCCGGATGCGCCGCGGCGATCAGCTCGGCGATGATCCCCACCGCCAACGCGTGCGACCAGAAGGCGGCGCGATCGAACCGCGCCGGCTGGTCCTCGGCGGGCGCGGCGTCCTCGGCATGGTCGTCGAAGAGCTCGAAAACCTTGACCGAGAGCACCGCGTTGCGCACGGCCGTGAAACCCAGCAGCACGACGGCCCGGCTGACGGTCATCACCTGCTCGTGCACGCCACGGTCGGCCGTGCGGCAGAGCGAAAGCAGCTTGGCCGTCAACGCCGGGTCCGCCTCGATCAGCTCCGAGACCTGCCGCGCGTGCGCGTCATCGCTGGCGGTCAGGTCCAGCAGCTTCACCGCGATCGCCGGCAGCGTCGGCAGGGCGTCGATCTGGCGGAGGATCAGCTCGATCCGGCTGAGCCGGGCCTTGTCCGACTGCTCCCCGGCGCCAGGACTCGCTGCGGATATGGCAACCATGGCGTCATCGCTCGGCTGCACCACGGGGCGCCGCCTCAGTACGTGGGTAAACGGCCTCTGCTGGGTTCCACACAGCACGCCGGAGGCTGCTGTGTGCGATCAACGATGGATGGCCACAGCACACAGCACCCTCCGGGATGCTGTGTGGCACCCATGCCCCGGCCGCGGCGCCAGCCACGGAGCCACGGAGGCACAGAGAAGGTTCAGCGATCGTGGAGCAGAAAGAACAGGAATCGGCGTGGCGCCGGGCCCGGCAAGACGCCGGCAACACCCGGCTGACGGCACGCGCGTTTAGCTTCATCTTCTTCTCACTCGCCTCTTCTCTGTGCCTCGGTGCCTCGGTGGCGTCCTCCTCGTCACAGTTCCAGCAGCGCGACGATCTTGCGCTGAATGTCGTCGATGTCGAACGGCTTCTTGACGAACTCGTCGGCCCCGGCCTCGAGCAGATCGTCGATCTCGTCCTGGTTCACCACGCCCGAGACGATGATGATCTTCATCGCCTGAAGCTCCGGCTCCTGACGCACCCGCTGACACACCACGTTGCCGTTGATGTCCGGCAGCATGTAGTCCAGCACCATCAGGTCCGGGCGGAACTGCTGCGTCATCAGCCCGGCGTCGTAGCCCGTGTTCACCGCCTTGACCTCGAAACGCTCGTCACGCGAGAGCACGTCCACGAACAGCTCGGCGATCTGCTCGTCGTCGTCGACGACCAGGATCCGCCGCTTGCCACGTTTGAGGATGTCCGTGGGGATGTCGTTCTCGCGCATGAAGCGCATCAGCGCCTCGCGCGGGATCCGCCGGAAACGCGACCCGGGCACGCGGAATCCGCCCAGCCGACCGGCGTCGAAGCAGCGGATGATCGTCTGCTGCGAGACCTTGCAGATCTCCGCCGCCTCACCGGTGGTGAAGATCTGCTTTTCGGCAAGCTCCGGCGAAATGCTGTCCGTGCTCATCCTGGGTCACCTTCCTGCATGGCCCCGCTCGTCGCCGCACGTCCAGCGCCACCACGGGCGGGCCTTTACCTGCTTTGCCCACCTTTACATCGACGCGCGATCCAGCCGACTTGACGCGGCCGAACCGCCTGACGCCGTTTTGCGGAAGGGGAATTCCCCAAGCCGATCGGTTATCGGGCGGGCACGCGACACCCACGAGGCAAACCACAAGCGAACGGAAATGACCCCACCGCGGCCACGCCCGTCCCGAGCGAGTCGCCGGTGGCGGGGGCGAGCGAAGGTCGGGATAACCCCCGAAGCGCAAAACGACCCGCATCCCGGCCCCCCCGGCTCACTCACCACTTGCCGCTGAGCAGGTGCTCGATCGCGTGGGCCACGCCGTCCTCGTCGTTGCCCCGCGTCACGTGACGCGCCCGCTGCTTGGCCGGGGCGATCGCGTTGCCCATCGCCACGGAGCAGCCCGCGGCCGCGAGCATCGGCAGGTCGTTGATCTCGTCGCCGATCGTCGCGATCTCGTCCCGCTCAATGCCGCGCTGCTGGGCGATCCACGACAAGCCGCGCCACTTGTCCACGCCCGCGGCGAAGATCTCCAGCACGTGCACCGTCTCGGCCGGGGCGATCGTCGAGAAATGATGCATCAGGACCCGATCGCCGAAGCGATGCTCCAGCGTCGCCTGGATGTTGGGCATGTCCGCCGCCTCGGTCACCACGCCCACGCGCAGCGTGTGGTGCAGGTCGTTCACGGTCACCTGCTCCTGGAAGTGCACCGTCGCCCCCGTGTGCTCGAACCACCACTGCGTCTGGGCGTTGAGCGTGCCGCGCCCCGTGACCAGGTAGTCGTGCCCCGCGAACTGGCTCTCGCGAAACACCAGCACCGCCTCCTCGCCGCTGGCGAGGAACTGGACGATCTCGTGCGCCAGGTGCGGCTCGATCACCGACAGATCCACGCTCCGCCCCGTGGCGATCTCGCTGATCGACGCCCCCGTCACGAACACGCCCAGGTCGAGTTGCTCAAGCGGTGTCAGCAGCTCCGCCGCCTCGCGCCAGCCGCGCCCGGTGCAGGGGATCACCGCCACGCCGGCGTCCACCGCCGCCGCCACCGCCCGCCGGTTCGCCTCGCTGATCCGCCCGCGCTTGTCCAGCAGCGTCCCGTCCAGGTCGACACCGATCATGCGGTAGCGCATGACGCCAATCATATCAGCCGCTCCGGCCCCTCCCCCTCCGGGGGAGGCTGGGTGGGGGTGCGCTCGAGTAACGGAGACGTTCGCCACGGCCGCGCACGCAAGGCGTCAGGAAGCACCCTCCCCCAGCCCCTCCCGAAGGGAGGGGGGTATGAAGTCCAGCCCCTCCCGCGCCCGCCGCTCATGGCACCGCCGCCGGCACAGGGGTATCATCAACCCCAAGGTTCGCCCAAACCATGGCTTCAATCGTGCTCGAACAACTTGCGATCTACGGCCCGGACAACTGCCGGCAGCTCGACTACCCCGCCGCCGCGCGCTACACCGCCGAGCTGACCCGCGCCCACGCCGAGAACTTCACCGTCGTTTCCCGGCTGTTGCCGCGCCGCCTCCGCGCCGACTTCACCCACGTCTACGCCTTCTGCCGCTGGGCCGACGACCTCGGCGACGAGACGGGCGACCGCCAGCGCAGCCTCGAGCTGCTCGCCTGGTGGCGCCGCGAGCTGGACCTGTGCTACGCCGGCACCCCGCGCCACCCCGTCTTCGTCGCTCTGGCCCAGACCATCGCCCGCCACGACATCCCGCGCAAGCCCTTCGACGATCTCATCGACGCCTTCGTCCAGGACCAGCAGGTCACCCGCTACGAAACCTTCGACCAGGTGCTCGACTACTGCACGCGCAGCGCCGACCCGGTCGGCCGGCTCGTGCTCTACATGTGCGGCCACCGCGACGCCGAGCGCCAGCGGTTGAGCGACGCCACCTGCACCGCCCTGCAACTGGCGAACTTCTGGCAGGACGTCCGCCGCGACATCCTCCACCGCGACCGCGTCTACCTGCCCGCCGACGTCGCCCACCGCCACGGCCTGCACGTGAAGATGATGGTCCACGCCGTCAGGCTCGACGCCGACCCCGCCAACGCCGACCCCGCCACGCACTGCTCCAGCTGCGCCGCCGACCGCCCCGGCGCCGGGCTGCGGGCGATGCTGCCGGCCTATCGCGGGGCGATCCGCGAGCTGGTCGACCGCACCTGGCCGCTGTTCGAGCGCGGTCGCGGGCTCTGGCCCCTCGTCGAACCCGACATCCGCACGGACATCAAGCTCTTCACGCTCGGGGGCGAGGCGGTGCTGCGCCGCATCGAAAAGATGAATTACGAGACGCTGCTGCGCCGGCCGCGCATCGGCAAGGCGACCAAGGCAGCGCTGCTGCTGCGCGCCCTCGCCGGCCGGCTCTGGCCGGGCCCGGCCGCGACGACGCCTCCGCTGACCCAGGGACAGACGACTTGAACGAAGCATCGATGAGCTCGGCCATCCGCGAAGCGCCCGCGTTGATCACCCGCCCGCGCCGACGCCACCACGTCGCGCCCGGGGCCCTCGACACCGCCATGCGCTACTGCCACGAGATCACCCGCGCCCGGGCGGGCAATTTCTACCACGGCCTGAAGCTCACGCCCGAGCCCAAACGCTCGGCGATGTACGCCGTCTACGCCTTCATGCGGCACGCCGACGACCTCGCGGACGCGCCCGCCGCCGCCGGCCCGGCCGAGATCCCGGATCTGAAATCCGAGATTCAAGCCATCGAGCGCTTTCGCGCCGCGATGCAGCGCACCGTCGACGCCACCGCCGACGACGAGCTGGCCCCCGGGCCGCTCTGGCCGGCGCTCAAGCACGTCGTCGAGACCTACCGCATCGACCCGGCCCACCTGCACGCCGTGCTCGACGGCCAGCGCTGCGACATCCTCCAGCACCGCTACGA
>SLDI01000088.1:0-2669 GCA_007125385.1 Phycisphaeraceae bacterium
CGCTCCACGCCTCGGTTCGCTCATTGATCTCTTTGAAGCGGTGATGTGCGAGAACGAGGCGCTGATAGCTATTCCACAGTCCAGGATGCTCGGTGAGAGCTACCGTCGCCTTAGAGCCGTTCAGCGACGCGCCCAATCCCAACCCCGCCACGCACGCCAGGATCACCAGCGTTGCAAGAAACCCCTCCGTCAGCATTGAGCCATAGCCCACGAACTGCGCATCGGTCTCCTTCTTGAGCTGCTTGCTCGTCGTCCCGCTGGAGACCAGGCAATGAAACCCGCTGATGGCGCCGCAGGCGATGGTGATGAACAGGAACGGGATGATCAGCGGCGCCCCCTCGGGGTTCCAGTTGACCATCGGCGCGGCGATCTCGAGTGGTTGGCGCTCGGCGCCCTCCACAGGCGGTGCGCCGCCAAACATCGCGGCCGCGAACAGGCCCAGCACCACCAGCGCCAGCGCACTGATGAGCTGCAACGCATTGATGTAGTCGCGCGGCTGAAGCAGCACCCACACCGGCAACACGCTCGCGACGTAGCAGTACGCCAGCAGCACCGCGACCCACACGATCGTCGGCCAGGACGCGAACCAGGCGTTGATCTCCCCCAGCACGCCGACGTTGCCATAGATGACGGCCACGTACATGAGCACCAGCGCGATGATCGAGGGCACGACGAGGCTCGCCCCCTTGCGGTGCAGCCACAGGCCGATGACCACGGCGATGGGCAGTTGCACGATGACGGGAAAGATCGCTGCCGGGTACTGGCGGAACACGGCCGCGATGACGAGGCCGAAGATCGCGATGATGATCGTCAGCGCCAGGAACAGGACGGTGAGAAAGAGGACGCGTACGCGTTTGTTGAGCACGCGGCCGGCGATGTCGCCGACCGTCTGGCCGTTGCTGCGCAGGGAGACGACGAGCGAGCCGAGGTCATGGACGGCTCCGATGAAGATTGAGCCGAAGACGACCCAGAGGAGGGCAGGGAGCCAGCCCCACATGACGGCGATGGCGGGTCCGACGATGGGCCCGGTGGCGGCGATGGAGGTGAAGTGGTGGCCGAAGATGATGGATTTGGCGGTAGGGACGTAGTCCCGGCCGTCGTAGAGGCGCTGGGAGGGGCACGCCCGGTCGGCGGCGAGGTTGAAGATGCGTGAGCCCAGCCACCGGCCGTAGGTGCGGTAGGCGACGATGAAGGCGACGCCGACGGCGATGGCGAGCAGGAGCGTGGGCATGGGCGAGGGTCCGTGGGGCCAGCCCCGAGCGGGGCGAATCGGGCAGTATACCGCGGAGGCGGGGCGGGCCCCAAGCGAGGCGGATTCAATTCCGAAGCGCAACACCGGGTAAGGCGTTGAGCACCTCGATCGGCGTGCGGTAGTTGAGGCACTTGCGTGGACGATTGTTCAGCATCCGCTGCACGTTGGCAAGTCGAGCCGGCGTGATCGCGCTGAAGTCGCTGCCTTTGGGGAAGTAATCGCGCAGCAGGCCGTTGGTGTTCTCGTTCACGCCTCGCTCCCACGGGGCGTGCGGATTCGCGAAGTAGACCTTCATCCTCAGCCCCTGCTGCATGGTCTTGAAGTCGGCGAACTCTTTGCCATTGTCGGCTGTGAGCGTCCGCCGCAGCTTCGCAGGCAGGTCGGCGAGCGTCGCCTGGCTGACCCGGCTGAGCGTGGCGGCGCGTTTGTCGGCCAACTTGCCCAGGCGAAGGTACCGGCTCTTGCGTTCCACGTGCGTCACCAGCAAGCCGCTGGCCTTGGCGCCTTCGACCGTGTCCGACTCCCAGTCGCCGAAGCGGCCGCGTGACGCCACCACGGCCGGGCGATGCTCGATGCCAACCCGGCCGGGGATTTGACCGCGTGTTTCCCGGCGTTCGCCGACGATTCGCCGGCGACGGCGCGGCCGACGACGACGCAGTTGTTCATGCCAGCGCTCGCCCAGCACGTGTTGACGATAGACCCAGCGGTAGATGGTTTCGTGTGTGACGCGCATCGCCGGGTCGCGCGGGTGCTCGCGTTGCAGTCGGCCGACGATCTGCTCGGGCGACCACCGCTGACGCAGGCGATCGCGCACCGCGTCGCCCAGCGGGCCGTCGTCGAGCTTGTAGCGTGAGCTCGCACCGCTGCGGCGCTGTTCGGCGAGCCGCTGGGCGCTGTCGTAGTGGTAGCCGCCGTAGCGGTCGCGGTTGCGGGCCAACTCGCGGCCGACCGTGGCGCGGTGGCGACCCAGGCGGCGCGCGATGTCCGCGGGCTTGAAGCCGGCCTGGTGCAGATGGGTGATGACGTAGCGTTCATCCATGGTAAGCTGGGCCTGTGGCATCGCGGGCTCCGGGGTGGATCAAGGTCGTAGACAACCTCAATCTACCACGGCCCCGCGGTGCCCTTTTCGCCTTGCCCGGTGTTGCGCTTCGGAATTGAATCCGCCACCCAAATATACCGGCTCAGGGCTTTATCGCCATGACGGAAAATGCCGAAGATGTGCATATTCCTGCACCGGCCCGACGGGTGGGCGGGCTCGATGCGGCCGCGGAGCGACCGGTGCTGCTCGCGGCCGGCGGGTTTCGCATGGGGCCGGGGTTGTCGCGAGAGGTCCACTGCATCGAGTCGTGGATGTTCGAGTTCTTTCTCACCGGCCGCCTCGATCTGCATGTCGGCGGCGCGGGCTGGCGCACCGCCG
>SLDI01000235.1:0-2665 GCA_007125385.1 Phycisphaeraceae bacterium
AGCAGGTCGATCGTCTCGCCGGTCTTGGGCACGACGGTGGCCACGCCCAGGGCGATCCGGTGGGCCAGGGCCAGGTTGTCCAGTTGCCGCTGCGTCTGCTCCAGCTCGCGCTGGCGCAAGTCGACATCGCCTGGTGGCCCATGCTCCATGCGCGCCTCAAGGCGGGCGATCTCCTGCTCGGCCCCGACGCGGAATTGCAGAATCGTCGTTTCGGTGGTGTGCACAGCCCAGAACCCGAACCACACCAGCAACGTCACCAGCAGCGCGGCGATCGTGGAGCGCGTGATCACGCCCGCCAGCACGCATACGCAGAACAGGTAGCTGAAAAAGAGCACCACCAGCGGGATCGCCAGCAGCAGCCCCGGCTCCCAGAGCCCGGCGCGCAGACCCAGCACGAGAAAGCTGGCGAGGGTGAAGACGCTGACCTGGAGCGTGACGAACAGCAGTCCGCCGGCGTACTTGGTCAGGAACAGCCGCACCCGCCCGATGGGCTTGCTCATCAGCATCGCCACCGACCCGCTGCTGATCATTTCCGGAAAGATGCCCGCGGTGGAGACGAGCGCCAGGATCGCCGCCAGCCAGCTCAGCCAGAAGCCGATGCCGAAGTGCACGAACAAGCCCTTGTACATCGCCTCGGCTTCGAGCATGCCGATGCCCAGAGGCACCTCGAACCCGGCGATGGTCAGCTCGCCCGCCTCGCTGACGCCCAGCAGCGCGAAGACCAGCACCACGAGCCCGGACAACACGAGCGTGATCCAGAACAACCGGCGGGCGTTGAGCTCGCGGTACGCGTCGAGCAGGATCACCCACGTCTGCCGTATCATCGCTTGGCCTCCTGTGCCGGGCCGCCGGCATGGGCCGCACCCCGCTGACCATCGCTGTTGAGCGTCTCGATGAAAAGGTCCTCAAGCGACGGGCGGACTGGCCGCACCGTCTCAATGACCAACCCCTGCTGGCGCAGCGCGTCGACCAGGCACTGTACGTCGGCCGCTTCCTGTGTCCGCAGCCGCAGCGTCGAGCCCTCCAGCTCCACCGCCACCCCATCTTGCAGCCGACCCTTGCCCTGCCCCTCGCCAGGCCCGGGGGCGTCCCAGCTCACGGGCCAGCCTTGCGGCGACGCGGTGCCCGAGTACGCGATCTCGTAGTAACCCCGGCCAAGAGCCAGCTCGTCCATCGTGCCCTCGGCGGCGAGCTGGCCGCGGTTGAGAATCGCCACGCGATCGCAGACCATCTCCAGCTCGCCAAGCTGATGGGAGTTGAGGAATACGGTCTTGCCGGCCTGCCGCAGGCCCGTCAGCAGCTCGCGGATCTCGCGCCGGCCAACGGGGTCCACACCATCGGTCGGCTCGTCGAGCAGGACCAGATCCGGGTCGGCGATCAGCGCCTGCGCCAGCGCCACGCGCTGGAGCATGCCCTTGGAGTAACGCGTGACGCGCGTGTCGGCGGCGTCGGTCATGGACACCTGCTCCAGCAGCTCGCCGGCACGGCGTTGGCACATGCGCGGCTCCAGCCCGTACAGCCCGCCCATGAACTCGACGACCTGCCGACCGGTCAGGTACCACGGCAGCCGCGGGTGCTCGGGCAGGTAGCCGATGCGGCCCAGCGTGTCGCGATCGCCGACCGGTTGGCCGAGAATGCGCCCGGACGCCGCGGTGGGGCGAACCAGCGTCATGATGATCTTCACGAGCGTGCTCTTGCCCGCGCCGTTGGGCCCGAGCAGGCCGAAGATCTCGCCCCGGCCGACACGCAGGCTCACGCCGTCAAGGGCGTGAACCCGCCGGCCGTACCATTTCGTCACGGCGTGCAGATCGACGCTACGCGGGCGGTCGGTGGTGGCGGTGGATTCGCTCATGAGCGGCAGCGAAAGCTTGTCTGATACGCCTGCACGTGTTGAACCGGCCGCGATGGGCCGTGGCGATCAGAGAAAGGGCAGCGATTCGGGTTCCCGGTTCCCGGCCGTCGCAAGCCGGGCATGTACGCCCAACGTCATTCCGCCTCCCCCGTAGCCTCCGACAGTATGACGAATGGACGTGGCGGCGGTCAAGGCTTAGCTTCGCCCTTTGATCGAGGCGTTCAGGCCGGCGGCCTCGGACATCGTCGGGAGGTTGCTTCCCGGGATCGAATGCCACGATCGCATGCCGCCGCGACCTGCTGGCATGCGGCGCATGGGGCAGGCCGAGTTGGCCGAGCACGGTCAGCGTCTGCGGGACCAGGCCCGGCCCATCGAGCGTCGCAGGGCCCGGTTGGAGCGGCACCGGCAGCAGGCGGGCGAGGCGTGGGTGCCCGCCGAGCCGCGCCCCGGTATAGTGCGCAGCCAGGGCTACCCGTCATGGCCAAAACGCTCGACATCAAGCTTGCCCGCATCCTCACCGATCCCGACTGCGGCGAGTTTGTCCTCGCCGACGCCAAGGATGCGGACATGGCCTACGGCCTGGCGGCACCGGGCCTCAGCCCCGAGGCCCACGCGGACGAGGCGCGCTTCCGCAGCCTCGACGAATATCGCGAGCTGATCCGCATCAATGTCAGGCAGGCGCTGGTCGACATCATGCTCATGAGCGCGTCAACCAACGAGGTGCTCACGCTGCACGAGCGCCTCTTCGACGGCTCACCCGTCACGCCCGCCATCCGCGCCAACGACACCACCGACATCTGGCTCGCCGAGGGC
>SLDI01000279.1:0-2661 GCA_007125385.1 Phycisphaeraceae bacterium
CCCAGATCGCGTGAGGTTCACCATGGCCCAGGACATCGCCCCCGGCGACACGATCAAGATCACCGTCAAGCACCGGCCCACCAGCGCCGCCGCCCGCAAGACGCTCGTGCGCGTCCTGAGCAAGGACCCGGCCATCCAGCGCGAAAACCAGCGGCTGCGCGAGGTGCGGGCGACGAACCTGCGCCGTCACCAGCGCGGCGGCCGACAGTGGGCCGTCCGCGTGCCCAAGCAGCGGCCGGTCACCGGCCAGCGCGGCGAAGCCGGCACCATCCGCGCCACGCCTGACGTGATCCGCGACCTCTCCAGCGTCGAGCGCTTCATCGACATCGCCAAGGCCTGACGCGGCCTGCCACGAAGCCACGAAGGCTGCACGAAGGGCTTGTTCCAGCACCACCCGAAAAGGTGGTGCATCGGCGCCCGTCACGCACCGATATTCCCAATTGAGAGTATCGCACCGCCTTGGCCCGCCGCACCGCGTCCGCTAAAGTCTTACCCGTGGTCAAGATCAGCCTCACATCGCGGATCATCGACAACGGCCAGGCCGACTTCGTCAAGCGCCGCAAGCCCGACTGGCTGCGCGCCAAGCTGCCCGCGGGCCCGGGCTTTCAGCGCGTGCGCGCGATGATCGACGAGCATCGCCTGCACACCGTCTGCGAGTCCGCCAAGTGCCCCAACCTCGGCGAGTGCTGGGCACGCGGCACCGCCACGCTCATGATCCTGGGCGACGTCTGCACGCGGTCGTGCGGCTTCTGCCACATCAAGACCGGCAAGCCGCCCGAGTATGACCTCGACGAGCCGCGACGCGTCGGCGAGACGGCGGCGATCATGCGCCTCAAGCACCTGGTCATCACCAGCGTCAACCGCGACGAGCTGCCCGATGGCGGGGCCGAGATCTGGGCCGAGACCATCCGCGAGATACGCCGGCAGAGCCCGGCCACGAGCGTCGAGGTGCTCATCCCCGATTTCTGCGGCGACTGGGACGCCTTGCAGATCGTGCTCGACGAGCGCCCCGAGATCCTCAACCACAACATGGAGACGGTCGCCCGCCTCTACCCGGTCGTGCGCCCGCAGGCGCGCTACGAGCGATCCATCGAGCTGCTCCGCCGCGCCAAGGCCCAGGGGTTGACCGTCAAGACGGGGATCATGGTGGGCATCGGCGAGACGGATGATGAGATCGAGCAGCTCATGCTCGACCTCGTCGGGGGCACACGCGTCGCGGGCGTGAGCGCGGACGTGCCGGCGACGAACGTGGTCGACCACCTGACGCCGCCAGATCCCAACCGCCACTGCGACGTGGGCGCCGGGCTGGGCCAGTCGCTGCACGCCGTCGCGGGCACGGGCCGGCCCAACGAGGCCCCCGAGCGGCTGAAGCGCGGCGGGGAGTTGATCGACCATTCCAACCCGCACTGGGATCATCACCGCCCTGCCGCGCCCGCCGACGCGTCGCAGCGCATCGCGGCGGGGTCGTACCCGAACGCGACCTACCCGGGCGTGCATGAGACGTGCGACATATTGACGATCGGCCAGTACCTTCAGCCGACGCGCAATCACCTGCCCATCAGCCGGTGGGTCACGCCGGAGCAGTTCGCCCACTACAAGCGGCTGGGCGAGAAGCTGGGCTTTCGCCACGTTGAGTCGGGCCCGCTGGTGCGCTCCAGCTACCACGCGGAGGAGCAGGTGCTGCAACTCGAGGATTGAGCCGAGGGGGAGCGCCTTTCGCCGTAGGGTGGGTAGAGCGAAGCGAAACCCACCGCGACTGCCGTCAATCGTCGCCCCAACCGGTGGGTTTCGCTTCGCTCTACCCACCCTACATTGCCCGCAGCACCGGGTCGCGTGACGTACGTGCACACCGCGATTTGTGTTAGCCGTCGCTCTCCGAGCGACGGTTAACGGTATCGTGCCGCAACCTACAATCCAGGCATGTCGACGCCGCGCGGACACAACCTCGCCATCGAGACCTCCGGCCGGGCGGGTGCGATCGCGCTGGGGCGCGGCGACACCCTCATCGCCGAGCGCGACCTGGGCGAGCATCAGCGCCACAACGTCGCTCTGGTCGCCGGGTTGGCCGCGCTGTGCCGCGCCCACGACGTGGCCCCGGCCGACGTGGCGGAGCTTTACCTCTCGATCGGGCCCGGCTCGTTCACCGGGCTGCGCGTCGCGGTGGCGGCGGCGAAGATGCTGACCCTCGCGCACAACACGCGCCTCGTGGCCGTACCCACGCTCGACGCACTGGCGCTCAACGCCCCGGCAGACGTCGATCGCGTCGCCGTCGGGCTCAACCTCAAGCGCGACCGACTCTGGAGCAGGGTGTACGAGCGGCACGGCGAGGCGATGACGCCGCTGGCGCCGCCGGCGCTGCGCACGATCAACGAGCTGATCGAGCTCGCCGACATGCCGAGGCTCGCGCTGCTGGGCGATCCGCTGCCGGCGTTGGACGCCGCGGTGCAGGATCGCGTGGATGCACTGCCGGTCGAGCTGGCGCGGGTGCGGGCCGCGGCCGTGTGGCGCCTGGGGCGCGCCCTGGCGCAGGCGGGCGGCTTCGCCGACGCCGCGACGCTCGCGCCGCTGTACGCCCGCGAGCCCGAGGCAATGACGAAGTGGCGAGCGCTGCACGGGACGTAAGAGCCACCAGCCGATTGGGTTCGGCGCCTGAGGCGTTCG
>SLDI01000173.1:0-2653 GCA_007125385.1 Phycisphaeraceae bacterium
GCGTCGCCGGTACAAGCAGGGGCACAAGCGCTGTCGTCATCCTCGCTAACCGATTGTGATTGCCCGCGTTCCGTGCGGTGCTCGCAGCTTGCCAACGTGAATGTCGAGGGTTCGAATCCCTTCACCCGCTTTTTCATCTTCTTGGGCCGACGGCGGACAGCCGTGGCCAACCGTGGACATATTTCCCCTATCTGACGCCCGACACGCCACTTGCGACGTGAATGGTGCGGGTTCGCTGTTGCGTCCGCATGGACAAAGATGGACAGCCGTGACCTGCACCGGCCTGTAGTCCGGCACCAAGGCGAACGCCCGGTGTGACTGAGGGCACCGAGGCGGGCACCCGCGGCCGCGACGGCATCCGGCTCGCCGCATGTCACGCTGTGCCCACCTCGCGCCGGCCACCATCGAACCAAACGATACACGACCGGTGGATCCGGGGGTACGCGACGCTCGGCATCGTTTACCCGGGGGCCGGGAGGTGGATCGGTGCGTCCGGTCTTGAGGATCGGATCATCCGCCTCGGCCTGCCGGCGGTCCAGCAGCGTGCGCTAACGCTGGCGTTCATCGGCAAGTTGCAGGTCGGTGGGCGGTCACGACATCACCTCGTCAGGCCACATCAATGTTATTCCCTTACGAACATTGCGACGTTGGCCCTGACATTCGATCTGGTGTTACGGCACCACCATATAGACCGGGTACGGGCCGATCTTCAACTCCAGTTCCCCTTCGGTCACTTCAAGTGTGCGCTGCTGGCCGAGCATGTCGTGTGCGGTGACTGTCTCGGCGTGCGCCACTGGTACGGTCACCGTGCGCGGCCCGGCGACGTTCCAGAGCATGAGCACCTGGTGATCGAGCTCGTCGTCGGGTGAGCAGACGTAGGCGTAGTAGCCGTTGTCGCCGTCGCTGAGCACATCCACAAGCCGGGGCCGGGGCATGAGGCGGATCATGTTGTGCACCGCGTGGGCGGACGGGCGCCACGAGCCGTCGCGGAGGAAGAAGCCGCCGTTGAAACCGTCGCTGTCGGTGACGTACATGACGTGCACCTTTTCGACGTCCAGCCGCATCGCCAGGGCGTAGAAGCGGACGACGTAGGCTGCCTGAAGTTCAGGGCTGACGTACGGCCGGTCGCCGGTGGGAAAGAATCCGCCGTCGGCGTGCGAGATCGGCCAGCCGCCTTCAGTGAACCAGATCGGCACGTCGCCGCGCCCGAACTCGGCAAGCGTACGGCGGTTGATGGCCACGCCTTCGGCGATGGAAAAGCTGCGCCAGTTGCGAACGCTGTGAGCCTCGGGTGGTCCGGGATGCACATAGGGCTGCCAGCTCACCACGTCATAGGCCTGGGCGACGTTCGCGCTCAGTTCGTGCACGTTGCGGATGAACCGCCGCTCCGCGGCCGCGGCTGCGCCGGCGGAGAAGCCGACGACGGTGATCTGCGGCCAGCGGTCCTTGATCAACTCGTACGCCATCGGCAGCATCCGGGCGTAGAGGGCTTCGCGCTCGCGCTCAAGCTCCTGCCGCGGCCGATCCGGGTCATCGGCAATCATGTACTGAAAGTTCGGCTCGTTCCAGATGTTTACCTGCGTCAGCGGGCGGTAGGGCGCGTCCGGGTTCTCGTCGAAGAACGTCCCGCCCGGGCCGTAGCGCTCCAGTGTCTCGACGACGCGGCGGGTGTAGTCGGCGAGGAAGGCCTCGTCGGAGTCGAACTGGTCGCGCCGGTCGGGGGCCCGGCCGCCGAGCGTGTAGAGCAGGTCCGGGTCATCCTCGGCCAGGGCCTGCATCGTTTCGTCGTCCAGCGGGCCGCTGACGCGGATGTTGGACCAGCCGATCTCGTTGATGCTCCGGCGGTGGGTGCGGTACTCCTGGCCCCAGGTGTACAGGCCGTAGACCGGCACCTCGGCGCGCGGGCGGGCGAGGATCTCGTCCAACGGCGGCAGGGGATCGCCCTTGAGCTCCCAGTTGCCGGGGGTCTGCGTCGGCTGCTCGAGCCAGTCCCCCGCGGTGGCGGCAGCGCTCGCCATCGCAACGATCAGGCCGGCCAAACCGAGGCGCAGGGCGTTGTCGAATCCTGAAGCATCAGCGGTCATGTGTCGTCTGCCTTGCTCACGGCGTCTGTTCGGATGGATGAATTCATGTCCCCGGGGTCGACCTGTATCCGCACAAATGGCCGCACCAGGTCAATGTTCTCCGGCCGCCCCCCCCACGAGCGGTGCCGCCGTTGAATGTACCGGTGACCGAGGTTGCCGACAAAGGTGGGGCGCGCCCGCATCGGGGGCCAGGGTTTCACCCTTGCGGTATGCTGCGGCGACGGCAGGTCAATCCTTCACCACGCCGAATGACGCGGTACCGGAGGGGGATTCGGGTTGATGGCGCAGTTCCAGTTCCGCAAGCATTTTGTCGGCTTGTCCTTGCCGCGGGGCTGTTACGCTCAGACCGCGCTGGCGGATCTTGACGGTGACGGCGTCCTCGATGTGCTGTCCTGCGAGATGGAGGCCATCCGCGGAGGGCAACCACCGCGCTGGCTGATCTGGGAAAACGTCGATGGCAAGGGCGGCGTCTGGAAAGAGCACGTGATTCTGGATGAGAACCTTGGCGGCCATGAAGCCGTCGTCGGCGATGTCACCGGCAACGGCAAGCTCGACGTGATCGCCAAGCC
>SLDI01000358.1:0-2650 GCA_007125385.1 Phycisphaeraceae bacterium
CGCTTCGAGTATGAGGCAGGGACGATGAGGCTGCGACGCGGCTCGTTTACGCATCTTCCGCTGGAGGCGGTGGGCAGGCAACGCGGGTTGGTGGATGTGGAGGTGGACGCGGGGTTGTCGGTTGAGCTGGAGCTCGCGGGTCAGGCGCTGCCGCAGCCGGTGGTTTTGCCGGCGGATCAGGTGGCGGGGGCGGTGGCTGGGCAGGTGGAGGTCGTCGATGAACCGACGGGCGTGTACCTGGCTGAGGCGGAGTTGCCGGTAAGCGAGCAGGCGACGCGGGCGGGGGTGTGGTTTGAGGAGCGGAACCCGGCGCGCGGCGAACGCTCGCCGGTGCTGGTGGTGGCGGTGACCGATCAGCCACATCCGGTGCATCTGGAATGGGAGGTGCGCGTCGGGCAGGAGACGGTGAGGCTGGACTGGGTCGGCGGCAGCAGCGGGACTCAGGCGGGTGGCCATTACCACACGCGTCGCTTGAACCTGTCACAACTCATGCGTGACCGGCCGGGGCTTGAGCGCGTGGACGTGATCGTGCGGCCGAGCGTTGAGCGCGCTGAGACGGCGGTCGAGCCGATGCCGACGTGGCTGGGCGAATGGGTGTTCGAGGGCGTGCCGCTGGATGCGCCGATCGAGGCCGGGCGCGTGTCGCTGGAGCTGCATCGCGTGGACGTGCTGCCGAGCCTGGTGGAGGCGAAGGCACGGGCGCTGACGTGGGAGGAGGCGGCGGGGCAGAGGTAGCCGGCCGGCTGGCGGTGTGGCAAGTCGAAAGATCGACGAGTTGGTGCAGCGCTTGCCGCGGTTCGCGTAATCGACGCGGCGTAGCCGGTGCCGGCGCGACATGAGGCTGCGCGTGGCCGAGCTGCGATGGGAGATCGCCGATGCCGCCGATGCCGGCAAGTCCAAGCTGGGCGGAACTGCTGCTTCACTGGGTGCCGTGGCTGATCATCCTGGCGCTTCTGCTCATAGTGGCCGCATGGTTCCTGTTGTGGCTCGCCCGCGGTGGGTCTGCCGGTGCGGCCGCCGGGCGTGACGAGGCGACGGAGAGCGGCACGTGCGGTGCGTGTGGCTACGCGGTGCGGGGCCTGCAATCCTGGACTTGCCCCGAGTGCGGCGCCGATCTGCAACGGGTTGGTGTGAAGCCGGCCACCAAGGATCCCCGCCGACGCGAGAAGGTGGGACTCGCGTTGTTGGCGGTACTCCTGCTGATCGTGTTATTCCTCGCGTTGATGGTACCGACCCGTGTGGCTTCGCCACCACCTGTTACCGCGCCCGCCCAACCTGTGCCGCCGCCGGCCGCGTCGCCATAATGGCGCGAGGGGGGGCGGATGACGGTACTGGACAGCCTGGCGATTGCGGACCGGTCACGTCAGCGGTCACGCTCATCGGCCGAAGGCATACTTGGCGCGATCCCCGTCCTCGTTTCCTGCCGATGCACGGCACCGGCACGGCTGAACGGGTGGGTGACCGTCACGCGACGCGCTGGATGCACGCCGAAACAAGTCGCCAAACTCGCCAGTCTGGCCCCCCTGTGGGAAATCCGTCACAAACCCCGGAGGTCCGATGCGACACCACGGCCAGCGTGGTAGGGCGGCCTAAATGGCGGACCGACAGACGCTTGCATCAGAGCGGCCGCGATGCCGAACGCTGAAGGGTGACCGCAGCGAAGCGGAGCGTGAGTCGCTGCGCGGACGATCACGGGACGTACGTTCAGTGGGCTATGTGGACCGCGAGCGGCAGGCGGTCACGATCGGCGGTCACACCGGTGCAAGTCGCCCGTACCAGCGGAGGCTGGCCACTCCGTGGCGGCGAACGTGGGTCCGGTTCCAGGCGACGATGCCGCCGGCGCGCGCAGCGGATCCGATCGCTGGGGCGTGTGCCGGTCGCCGGTGTCACCGTGGAGGCGTTGGACTGTCGTCGGCTCAGCTACGCTGCTCCGGCGATGACCACAACGATGAGAAGCCCGACGCCGAGACAGAAGCCGACATCCGCGGCCTGCTACCTGCGCCGGCCGATCTGCCAGGCGATGTAGCTAACCGTCAGGGCCACGGCGAACGTGACCAGGTACACGCCGACGGCCTCGCCAACGATCGTGGCCGGGGGCGGTGGTGGATTCGTCGCACGCATGATCAGGTCCGTGAACACCGGCACCAGGCCGATGATCCAGGAAGTGGCGGATATCCGGAAGCCTTTCGGTAGCCCCCGCTGAAACCGCCAGGTCGAGGTTCTCCCGCGCCCTGCCGACGGTGGACGGCCGGCGCCTCGCCTGCCCTCAGTCGCGGCCCCGGGCGTGCCCCGGGTGCCGGCGCTGCCAACGATCGGCTCATGACCACCATCAGCGGCAGTGGCGGGGCGCGAAGGATCCGCCGGCCGCGGGGCGGGTTGTGCTGCGGGACTGGGGTGTCGGTCGCTGGGGCCCGGCGCGCCCGCCGCCAGACCGGTCACATGCAGCCCCTTGGCCTCGCCCCGCGCCACCGCCTGCCGTGCGGTCGCCGCCGGGCACTGAAGCTGCACGTGCCGGCCCGACACGCGCTCGACGCCCCAAATCCAGAAGTTCTGGTTATGCACTTTACTCTAGCCATCGACGATCTGGCGATAGGTCTGGGCTTGGCGCAGAAACAACTGCTCAGCCAAGCGGTGGAATATTCTGCCCACA
>SLDI01000218.1:0-10228 GCA_007125385.1 Phycisphaeraceae bacterium
CCACCCCCGCCACGCGCCCCGCCACAGACAAGTTCAACCACACCACCAGCCAGAGCACCAGCCCCGTCACCACGGCCGCCCACACCCGATGCCCGAAGTGCACCCACACCTGCGCCAGCGTGAAGTCGCGCAGCCCCTGCCCCCGCGCCTCCCACGCCTCGATCTGCCCGGCCAGCGCCGCCTCGCTCGTCGGCGGCAGCACCGCCCCGTAGCTGGCGGGGAAATCCGGAATCGCCAGCCCCGCCCCGTGATGCCGCATCCACGCCCCCAGCGCCAACTG
Organism: Phycisphaeraceae bacterium; assembly: GCA_007125385.1. GTDB lineage: Bacteria > Planctomycetota > Phycisphaerae > Phycisphaerales > Phycisphaeraceae > SKPT01. The sequence continues at coordinate 281 of SLDI01000218.1, forward strand.
CACCAGCAGCGCCCCCAGAAGCACCAGCGACAACAACTTCAGCCCCCGCGGGATCAGCACCGCGGGCAAGCCCGCTGCATCACCGCCCCGCAGGCCGTCGGTGCGCTCCAACCACACCCGGCTCAGCGCCGCCGCCACAACCACCGTCAGCGCCAGAAACACCTGCCCCGTAATCCCATGCACCACCGCCAGGTCGGTCGAGATCAGATCCACCCGCAGCGCCCCCATCACCCCCTGCACGACCACCAGCGCCAGCAGCCCCGGCCCCATCCAACGCAGCCACGGACGCCGCCTCTGCGTCACCCACAGGCTCACCGCCAACCCGATCGTGAGCATCCCCACGACGTAGCCCTTGAGCCGGTGGCTGTGCTCCCACCGCGTGCCCAGGTCGTCCCACCAGACGTACAGCGGCGCCCAGGGCGTGAAGTACTCGAACGTCCACCAGCCGTCGGGCACCGCCAGCCCGGCGTCGAGGCTCGTGACGTTGCCCCCGATCGCCACCAGGGCGAACGTCGCCACCACCAGCATGATGGCGTAGACATGCAGCCAGCGGCGGTAGGGGATCGTCGGGCCCTGGGATCGCGGCCGCCGGATCCCGGCTGGCGGCGCAACGTCGTTGCGATAGGGTGTTTGCGTGGCCTCAGGCGGCGTCGTGACGGTGGCGGGCATGGCGCGCAGGCTCGGGCGGGGAGAGTGCGGATTATAGCCCAAGCCCACCGGCACCGCCCATCCCGAGCCCGCCGAAGCGATCCCCGGACGTTGGCCGGGCGAGCCACCGCCTTGCCGCGGGGACCGCCGCCGGGATGGGCCAACTTGACGAATCCCGGCCGGTGCGTGACACTGGCCGGGACCCGGCGCGTCGAGCGGCGGGCCGGCATCATCCAGAACCTGGAGTCGATCCATGGCAAGAGCGCGCAACAGCGGCGGGGGCGGGTCCGTTTGGGGCATGGTGATCCTCGGGATGCTCTTTTTCGTCTGCCTGGTGCTCTCGATCACCTTCTACGTCCAGCTCCAGGGTGCCCGCGAGCTGGCCGACGAGGCCGACGCCGAGCTCAACCGCTTCGCCACCGAGGGGCTGCGCAACGACCCGGCGGTGCTGGACCTGCTCGAGGCGCGCGACCCCGTCGTCGCCCAACTGCTCGACCACCGGACGCGGCTGCGCGGCCTGATCGGCGAGAACGTGGACCTGGACGACCTCGACGACGACGAGCAGCTCGAAAACGTCCTCGACAGCGCCCTGCACGCCCGCGTCACCGAGGCCGTCGCCCAGCACGGCTCGCTCAGCGCCGCCGTCACCGCCCTGCGCGGCGACGTCGCGGCCCGCGAGCAGCGCATCGACGCCCTGGAACAGGAGCGTGACACGGCCCGGCAGCAGCTCGAACAGGCCCAGGAGCGCCTGGCCGAGCTCCAGAACGAGTACGCCCAGACCGAGCAGCAGCTCCGCAGCCAGCTCGAGGAAGTCACCGGCCAGTTCACTGGGCACGTCGACGCGACCTCGGCGTCGGAGTCCGAGCTGCGCGAGCTGGTCGAGCAGGCCCGCCGCGAGCAGGAGCAGCGCGTGGCCGAGTTGGACGACCAGATCACGCGGCTGACGGGCGAGCGTGACGAGCTTCGCCGCGAGATCCGCGAGCTGGTGCGGCGCGAGGATCGCGTCGCCCCGCCGGACGTCGTGCTGCCCGCCGGCCGCATCGTCTCGGTCATCGACGCTGAGCGCCGCGCCCAGATCGACATCGGCCGGCGCGACCGCCTCGTCCTGGGCATGACCTTCGAGGTCTTCGACCGCGACGAGATGGTGCGCTACCAGCCGGACCGGGCCCTGCGAGGCAAGGCCACGGTGGAGGTGATCGGGCTCCAGGACGAGGCGGCGATGACGCGCATCGTCCGCCGCGCCCCCAACGCGGAGCTGCGCCCGGACGACCAGGTGGTCAACCTGGTCTACGACCCGCACGCGACGTACCGCTTCTTCGTCTACGGCGAGTTCGACATCGACCGCGACGGCCGGGCCACCGAGGCCGAGCGTCAGCGCGTGAAGCAGATGATCCGCGACTGGGGTGGCGAGGTGGCGGACGAGTTGCGTTACGACGTGGACTTCGTGGTGCTCGGCGCCGCGCCCGAGCGGCCGCAGGACCTGCCGCCGGGCGTCGTCGACCCCGAGCGCATCCAGCGCGCCCGCGAGGCCCAGGAAATCTTTGAACGTTACCAGAGCCTCGAGGAGGAAGCCCTGGCCTACGGCATCCCGGTGCTCAACCAGAACCGCTTCCTCACGCTGGTCGGCCACTACCGGCGGTAGCGATCAACGCAGAATGCAGAATGCAGAAACCGGGAGCCGGCCGCCAAGGCAGCCCGCGCCGGCATTCTGCATTCTGAATTCCGAATTCTGCATTCTTCATTCTGCATTCTCCTCATCCCATGGCTCGCAACCAGTCGCCCGCGGTCATCTGGGGCCAGTATCTGGCCAGTCGCCTCGCCGCCGCGGCGCTGACGAGCTTTGACGTCGACGCCAACCTGCACACCGCCGACCGGGCCGGGCAGTGGATGTACGCCCTGGACCGGCGCCACCGCGATCGCGCCCGCCGCCACGTCGCCCTGGCCTTCGACGAGTTCGACGACGCCCAGGTCGACGCCGTGGCCCGCGCCTCGTTCTCCCACTTCCTCAAGCTCGGCGTCGAGGTCCTGCACACCCCACGCGTCCTGCACCCGGACAGTTGGACCCAGCACCTGGAGATCTCCGACCTCGGCCCGGCGCTGGCCCTGCTCAACGCCGGCGAGCCCGCCATCCTCCTGACCGGCCACCTGGGCAACTGGGAAGTGCTCGGCTACGTCATGGCCCTGCTCGGCTACGACATCGCCGCCATCGCACGACCTATCGACAACCCGCTGATCAACCGCTGGCTCCTGGGCATCCGCGAAAAACGCGGCCTGCAGATCATCACCAAGTTCAACGCCACCGAACGCATGCTCAACGTCCTGCGCCACGGCGGGGCGCTCGGCTTCATCGCCGACCAGAACGCCGGCGAAAAGGGCCTGTTCGTGCCCTTCTTCGGCCACCTGGCCTCGAGCTACAAGTCCATCGGCCTGCTCGCGATGCGATGCCGCGTGCCCATCGTCTGCGGCTACGCCCACCGCCTGGGCTCACGCTTCCAGTACGAGGTCGGCGTCCAGGACGTCATCCGACCCGACGACTGGCTCGGCCAGGGCGATCCGCTGTTCTACATCACCGCCCGCTACGCCCGCGCCATCGAGCTCATGGTCCGCCGCCGGCCCGACCAGTACCTCTGGGCCCACCGCCGCTGGAAGAGCCGACCACGCCACGAGCGCCTGGGCAAGCCCATGCCCGCGTCGCTGCGCGACAAGCTCCAGACCCTGCCCTGGATCGACGACGCGACGCTGGCCAAGCTCCAGCAGCCGATCGACACCGACGATCTGCGCTGAGCACAAGCCCGGCACCGGGCGGTAAACTCCTCGAACCATGTCCGCCACCACCGCCAACGTCTACGACGTCCTGACCGAGCGCGGCCTGATCGCCCAGGCCACGCACGACGACCTGCGCGATCGCCTCGCCCGGCCGACCACCGTCTACTGCGGCTTCGACCCCACCGCCGACAGCCTCCACGTCGGCTCGCTCGTGCCCATCATCGCCCTGGCCCACCTCCAACGCGCCGGGCACCGGCCCATCGTCCTCGTCGGCGGCGCCACCGGCCTCGTGGGCGACCCCTCCGGCAAGACCGAAGCACGCCAGATGCTCAGCCCCGAGCAGATCGAGCACAACGCCAACGCCATCGCCGACCAGATCGGCCGCGTCGTCTCCTTTCAATCCGACATCCAAAACCCCGCCCTCCTCGCCAACAACGCCCACTGGCTCGCCGAAAAAGGCTGGATCCAGATGCTGCGCGAGGTCGGCAGCCACTTCTCCGTCAACCGCATGCTTGCGATGGAGTCCGTCAAGGCTCGCCTGGACGCCGGCGGCCTGACCTACCTCGAGTTCTCCTACATGGTCATGCAGGCCTACGACTTCCTCCACCTGCACCAGAGCCACGGCTGCACCATCCAGCTCGGCGGCCAGGACCAGTGGGGCAACATTGTCATGGGCATCGAGCTGGGCAGGCGGCTGGCGGGCGCCGAGCTCGCCGGCTTCACCCTGCCCCTGGTCACCCGCGCCGACGGCGGCAAGTTCGGCAAGAGCGAAGCCGGCAACGTCTGGCTCGACGCGGCCCGCACCAGCGCCTACGACTTCTACCAGTTCTGGCGCAACACCGCCGACGCCGACGTCGCCCGCTTCCTCGCCTGGTTCACCTTCCTGCCCATGGACGAGGTCAACGCCCTCACCGCCGGCACCGGCGCCGAGCTCAACGCCGCCAAGGAGACGCTGGCCTACGAAGTCACCAGGCTCGTCCATGGCCAGGGCGAGGCGGACAAGGCCCGCGACAGCGCCCGCAAAGCCTTCGCTGCCGGCGACGTCACCGGCGACGCCATCCCCCATCGCGCGCTGACGCCCGACGAGCGGCGCGAAGGCCTGGGCCTGCTCAAGGCGATCGTCGACGCCGGCTTCGCCAGTTCCAACAGCGAAGCCCGCCGGCTCGTCCAGAGCGGGGCCGTGCGCCTGCACGACGAAAAGGTCAGCGACCCGACGCACCGCATCACCGACGCCGACGTGCGCGACGGCTACGTGCTGCTGCGCGTGGGCAAGAAGCGGCTGTATCGCTTCGACGCGCCGTGATCGTGAGATGCGGAGGGGATCATGACCCGGACATCCGCATTGCTTCCTCGCCTGGTTTGGCCCGCGGCCGTCGCCCTGTGCGTTTTCGGATGTGATGGCGGCGAACAACCTGCCGAGCCGGCGCCGGAGCCGGCCGCGTTCCACATGCCACGCGTCGACATCCGGCCCGAGCCTCCTGTTGCCGTTGTCTACACGCAGCGTTGGATCGACGAGCGCCGCTGGATCCAGGCTGACGAGCGTCCGATTCGTCAGCTTGTCCAACTCGCCATCTGGGCCGACGGCATGGTGATCTGGAGCAGCTACACCGTCGACGCCGACGAGCGTATCTGGAGACGGGCGGAGATCGCTGCTGAGCGCGTGGAGGCGGCGCTCGATCAGCTTGCCTCCAGGAGCGCCTTCGACTTGGACAGCGGAAAAGGGATGATTCGGCTGCACGCCGACCATGACGTCATCCTGATCGACGCCGGCCCACGGCGTCGTCTGCATCTGGCGGGCCAACCCCACCACGACGTTACCCCCCAAGTCCGCGAAAGATGGCGCCTCGCCCGCGCCGCATTTGAGGCCCTGGTTCCCGACGACGGGCAGCGCATCGACGTGTCATTCGCCTTCTGACCGGGCAAACAAAAAAGGGACCGGCGGACCGGTCCCATCGGAGGGAGGTAAGCATCACGCTGTGGTTACGCCGCGCGCCGCCGACGCAGCAGCAGCACGCCACCGAGCCCCAGCAGCGCCAGGCTGCCCGGTTCCGGCACGTTCGCGGCGCCGCCGCCGACAAGCATCTGCACGAACGGCGCCACGTCGCCGGTGTCGAACGCCCCGTCGTTGTTGACGTCGCCCGCGGCGATCATCGTCGCCTCGTCGACCTCGAACTGGCTCTGGTAGGCGGCCGCATCCGTCAGCGCCAGGACGAACGGCGCCACGTCCCCGGTGTCCACCACGCCGTCGAAGTTCATGTCGCCGACCAGCACATCGGGCTCGAGCGCCGCGATGGTGATGTCGTCGAACCACAGCTCCCCCAGCTCCGCGTGCCAGCCGCCGAGCAGGTACACGGTGTCGACCGGCCCGCCGATGTTGCCCGTGACCCCATCCTCCGGGTCCGTGCCCTCGAGATAGATCGCGACGTTGCCGTCGGCGTCGGCGTCCATGATCCAGTTCGTCCACCGCCCGACACCCGGCTGGGGCGCGACCCACTGCTCGGCCACGTCGTCCCAACTGCCGCCGTCGCCCAGTTCCTCGACCTGGCGGGAGATGCCCGCCCAGTGCATGGTGCCCCACCAGTCGTTCCAGGCGTGGTTAATGGCCGGCTCCTCGCTCGGGGCGGGAAGGTAGGCGTAGCCGGTGGAGCTGAGCCAGGTGGCGCGATTGGCGAAGGTGATGCCCATGTTGCTGCCCCCACTGGCGCCGTCGGTGCCGAGGCCCCATCGTCCCCCGCCCAGATTCGCGGGCCAGCCCTCCACCTCCCGGTCAATCCACAGGCCCTGGTCGAACACCTGCATCGTCACCCGCACCGCTTCGCCCTGAAGCTCGGTGGGCACGGCGATCGTGACCCCCAGACTCGGATCCAGGCGCAGTGAATAATCGCCCGAGACGGACCGATCCGACACCACCTCGCCGACGCCGAAGGGGTTCTCGCCATCGTCAAAGTCGTAGACCAGCGACTGGCCCGCCGCGGCGGTCGCCAGCGTCACGCCCGCGGCGGTCGCGACCGCGCAGGCACCGAAACGGCTCTTTCTCATCGCCATCATTGCACCTCCTGGTTTGACGCATTCCCGAGGGGAGGCAGCCGGCGCATCACCGGCCGCCTGCGGCACTGTACCCCCGGCCGGGGCGCACTTGAACCCCTCGGGCCCGAAGGTGCGGCTTCGAGTGTCGTTGCTCTCTCGTGGCGAGACAACGCAGCGCGGCGGTGGGGGGCGAGGCGCGCCTCTTGTCTCACACGCTGAGCATTCGGGTGTAGTCGGTCAGCCGCTCGTCGATGTCCTTGCGCTTGATCTCGGTCAACCGCTCGAGGCTGAACGACTCGATGTTGAAGCTGGCGACGATCGTGCCATAGGCCATCGCCCGGCGAAGGGACTTGAGCGAGTGGTCGCCGGCGGCGGCGAGGTGGCCCAGCATGCCGCCGGCGAAGCTGTCGCCGGCGCCCGTGGGGTCCACCACGTCGCGCGCCGCGTAGGCCGGCAGCGCCGACATGCCGTCCTCGTGCAGCAGAAACGCCCCGTGCTCGCCCTTCTTGATCACGACGAACCGCGGGCCCATCTCGACGATCTGCTCGGCCGCCTGCACGATGTTGCTCTTGCCGGTGAGCAGAAACGCCTCGGAGTCGTTGAGCACCAGCCCGTCGATCTTGCGCAGCAGGTCGCGCAGCGCCGCGTTCTCGTTCTCGATCCACAGGTCCATGGTGTCGGCCACGGCGAGCTTGCGGTTGGGGAAGCTCTCGAGCAGCTCCATCTGCCCGGCCGGGTGCGTGTTGGCCAGGAAGATGTACTGGCTGTCGCGGTAGCTCTCGGGCACCGGGGGCAGGTCCTCGGCCAGGACGTTGAGCTCGACGGCGACGGTGTCGCGGTCGTTCATGTTCTCGTGGTAGCGGCCGTGCCAGCGAAAGGTCTTGGACCCGGCCCGCTTCTCCAGGCCGGTCAAGTCAATGTCGAAGCGGCGGAACTGCTCGAGGAAGTCCTCGGGAAAGTCGTCGCCCACGGCCCCGACGAGGCGGACCGGGCCGAAGAACGACGCCGCGGCGCCGAAGTAGATCGACGAGCCGCCGAGCACGTTCTGCGCCGAGCCGGAGGGCGTCTCAATGGAGTCGATGCCGATGGAGCCGGTGACGATCAGGGGCATTGGGGGATCTCGCTCGGGTTGGCGTTACACGTTCCGGGCGAGGGATTATATCAGATGATCCGGATAAATGGATGCTTGGCCCGCCACTTCTCGCACAGGCCCCCGGAGCGCAGGCGCAATCGACGGCGGCGCGGCTTGCCGCTTCGCGCCACCGCCCGCCGCGCAACATCACGTATCGCAGCAGTTTGCCTTCTCCGCACCCGGGGCGGGCACCCGATCACCCACCCTCGCCGTCGGCCTCGTCGTCGCCCGCCGTCGGCAGCAGCACCGTCCGCTCGCCGAAGCTCAGCACCAGCGCCCCGTCGACGGCCGCGGCACGCCCGAGGCTCAGCGGCTGGGGCAGGCGGTCGATCACGTGCTCGGCCAGCAGCGTCCCGGACTGGCGGTCCAGCACGTACAGCCGGTGCGGCCCGACAGAGTCGACGTCGCCGCCCCGGCCGGGCCCCATCAGCTCGAGCCGCTGGCCCGGCCCCTCGCGGACCTGCACCGCCACGCCGTCCTGGTCAACGTGGATGACATTGCCCCCCCGCCCGCCGCGACGCCACGTCGTGGCGCCGGCGGCGCCGACCTGCCGCGCCAGCACGACCACGTGCCGGCGGGTGACGATCTGCCGGACCAGGTGCGCCGTCTCGGGCAGGTCGATCGCGTCGCGCCACAGGCGGTTGCCCCGGCTGTCGAGCGTCACGGCCTGCTCGTGCGTACGGATGTGCCACAGCCCGTGCGCCGCCAGGGCCTCGAAGTCACCCGCCTGCTGCCCGTCCACGACCGTCAGCCGCTGCACCAGCTCGCCGCTGCCGGCCTCGATGACCAGCGCCCGGCCGTCGGCGTCGCGGACGATCAGCAGGTGATCGTCGGCCCAGGCCTCGCCGGTCAACTCCGCCGCCGACGCCGTGACCCGCCACGCCACCTGCCCGGTGCGGCTGCGGTAGGCGGTGATCTCGCGCTCGGCGACGGTGACGACCAGCCCGGGCCCGGCGAAGCCGACCCATCGGCTGGGCTCGGGGCTTTCCAGGGCGCGCGGCTCGCCGGTGGACTCGTCCAGCAGCAGCAGCGTGCCCACCGCGGCCCGCGTCTCGGCGCCCGCCACGCCGGCGACGGCGAAGCTGTCGCCATCGCTGGCCACGGCGGTGACGCGGTCGAGCTCGCCGAGGCGCGACCAGAGGATCTGCCCGCTGGCGCGGTCGAGGCCCACCAGCCGGCCCTCGGCGTCGGCGAGCAGGATGGCGCTCGTGCCGGCGGCGGCGTGCAGGGCCGGCCCATCCGGCCCCGGCTCGGGCCGGGCCAGCGGGCGATCGTCCACCATCTCGCGGAAGTGCCGCTGGCCCACGTGCAGCACCGCGTCGCGGGCGGCCGGATCGCCGGCCACCTCCATCGCCCGCGCCACGTCGATCGTCGGCCAGATCGCCTCGCCCGTGTCCACGTCCAGCGTGGCCAGGCGCGCCTCGCCGGGCGAGAAGAGCACCAGGTGCCCGTCGCCGCCGTGCAGCAGCCTTGGCTGGGCCATCTCCAGCTCGGCCGCCCAGGCGTGCTCGGTGCCCCCGGCGCGGTGCAGGTGCAGCTTGCCCTCATCCAGCAGCAGCAGATGATCGGTGCCTGGCGCGGCGGCGTTGTCGTGGCGGACGATCGGCCGACCCGCCAGCGCCCGGGGTGAGCCCAGCGGCAGCTCGAGCTCGGCCAGGCCGGCCGCGGCGCTCACCGGCTGCTCACTTAGCCGAACCAGCCAATCCGCCAGCGGCAGCGGCTGCCCGTCGCGGTGCGGCGCCAGGTCCGGGTGCTCCTGTCCGACCTGCCTCAGCCAGGCGATGGCCAGCTCGGCCCGGCCCTGGCGCTCGTGGTGCTGGGCCAGCCGGCCCGCGGCGGCGGCACGGTCGCTGCGCCGCCAGGACTGCTCGTACGCCAGGCGAAGCTGCCGCGCCGCCTCGACATCGCGCTGGCGGTCGATCAGCACGTCGGCGGCGATGAGCCTGGCCTGCGGGGCGACCCGGGCCTCAGGGTAGCGCTCGGCCAGGGCGATCAGGTCCTCGGCCTGCGGCGCCGGCCGCTCGGTCAGCTCGTCGAGGCGATGCCGCGCCAGCCGGTCGTATTTCTCGTAGACCTCCGGCCCCAGCCGCGCCACCAGCCGCCCCAGCCGACGCCGCGCCTCGAGCCCGGCCTGCCGCGAGACCAGCGGCTGCTCGTAGAGGTGACGCGCCAGCGCCGGCTCGGTCAGCACCGATTGCAGGTGATCCACGGCGGCGCGGCCCCGGCCGGCCCGCTCGTGAAAGTGGGCCACCGCCAGGTGGTAGGCGACTTCCTGCCCCGGGCCGGCGGTGACGGTGGCGACGCGGTCGTAGAGGCCCTGGCGGGTGTCGTTGTCCAGCCCGCCGGCATCGCGGGCCAGGGCGAGCAGGTTCTCG